>NZ_JAUBVF010000045.1:0-16791 GCF_036705685.1 Microcoleus sp. AT3-A2 | reverse complement strand
GCTGACAATACCTGTAGCGGGATCGTAGACACCTCCGGTGGAGAAATTTACTCCTGTTAAATTCGGAAGGATGGTGTCGGTAACGGTGACGTTTGCGGCTGTGCTGGGGCCGTTGTTGACTGTGGAAATTGTGTAAGTAACTGTTTCACCCGGTGCTGCTGCCGTAGTCCCGGTTTTGGTGGTAACTAGGTCGGCAAGAGCAGCAACAATTGTAGTTGAGACTTGAGAAATGGGTTGGGAACTATTGTTGTTAGCTGGATCTGGGTCGAAAGTGCTGGAGGTGCTATAGGCGGTGTTAGTTAAGGGAGGACTGACTGTTGGCGGAACTATTGCGGTTATGGTGCGGGTTTCGCTAGCACCGTTAGCCAGAGTCGGAATCGCCGGCCAGATGACCGTCCTCGTTGTGGGATTGAAACTACCGTTGTTGTCAGTGCTGACGAAAGTTAAGCCCTCTGGGAGCGGATCTTGAATCAGGACGCTTTCGGCGCTGTTTGGCCCGTTATTTGTGGAGGTAATCGTATAGGTAATCGTGCTGTTGGGTATGGCATAAAGCGGGCCTTTTTTAACAATGGAAACGTCGGCTTTGAGTGCAGGCTCATCTATACTTTGGACGATGACATTGTTAACTTCGTGAATGTTTGTGTTTCCCCCTGTCGAAGCAGCAAAGCCAAATTTAAAAGTACGTGGCACTGCTCCGTTTACGCTTGCCAAATTTGGTATGTCGAGCAGTATTTCGCCCGCATCAAATGTGCCGTTGCTGTTCAAGTCGAAGGCAATTGTCAGACGGTTAGGTGTTGCTGAAGTCGTCGGGAATAATGTAACTTGAACGGTTCTTTTAGTATTAGCATCCGTGCGACTGGTTGCATTTATATTATCTATGCCACCGGGAACGACTGTGCTAGCTAAAAAATTATAAGATGTGCTTTGGCTGCCTCTAAGTCCTACTGCATCAGGTAGCTGCCCCGTGCCCCCCTGTTTTCCAGCAACAGTGCTAGAATAATTGCCAAATTCGTCTAATCCGACACCTAAATAACCTCCTACAATACCGGGTGAATTTGAATTAGTATTTTGAGCATAGCCGAGAGAGCCGCTAAAGCCTCCCGCTTGTGTTGGCGTAGCTGTTCCATCAATGAGGAAAAAACTAATGCCATCGGCACCAAGGAGGGAACCATCCCCTGGTGAAGGGACAGTACCTCTGTTATAGGCAAAGAAATCAAAGGTAACTCTCAGACCTTCTGTGGCAGAGATGGGGTTGTTGTAGATTACAAAAGCTGATTGTCCAAAGGCGTTTGAGGTTAATCTCAAAGTACCTTGTCCCTGTGGATCGCCAGTCCCTAAAGCCGGAATAACGCCACTGAGGTTTTGTGTACTACCTGCGGTTAAGCCTGGGTTAGCTGTAGTGGGGTTGCCAATTCCATATATCCAAGGCCCGATTACTGTTGAATTTTTAAATTCTTCAGCCGCTAAGGTAGCCAGGACTGATGTATAGCCTTCTAGGACTTCTTTTTCAAAGGCTAGTTCGGTATTTATTTGTCCTGTAGTAATTTCTAATTCCCAGTCGCCACCTAATGCTGCACTCCCTGTTAGGTTGTTGGAAGCGGCAATATTTGCTCCTGTTATTTCACTGAGTTTTTGTATGAATTTAATGCCGGATTCGCCGGCGGCTATGTTACAGCCGTAAAGCAGAATGCTGCCGGATTCGTTAAGGGCTTTTCCCCACTGCTGCAATTGGTTGCTGTAGGTTTCTAGATTATCAATATTAAGTTCTGCCCGGCCGATTTCTACTGCTGCTTCTCTGCCGTGAGAAACTATGTGCAGGCTGGTGATGCTGCGCTGACCCAGAATTTCGGTGATTTGCTCAATCCCATCCCGCGTTTCATCTAGGATAATTACTTCAGCATTTGGGGAAACGCCGCTAATTAAACTCTGGTAATCTTCAACATTTGAGTCAATAAAAACTAGACTTGAAACTAACTTTTGGTGTATCATTTGCCTTCTATTAAATTTTCGCTTTTTAGATTTATCATTATTCAAATAGGAGTTATGGAATCACTAGCATCTGATTGCTAGTGATTCCATAACTCCTTGCTATTGCTTCGCTTCGTTCGCAATGATATTGTTAGTATTTATGCACTTACTACTATGTCATTACCAGGAACCAAGCAAATTTCTGTCGCGAGTCAAGAAGCAACCGCCATCACCTTTATACCTTACCAAGGACTCCCAATCATTGTAAATGCCGACCAATAATAAGGATGGGAGAGGTTTTCATTACCTAGTTTAGCTAATTCAGCCGGCAATTCTAACTCCTTATTTGAGTTTGACAAAATTAAACGACCATTTTCAATGCGAACTTGACCTTCGATCATAGCAATTTGAGCCTGCCGCAAAGCTTCAGCTTTAATCGGCGCGACTTTCAAGTGATGGTAAAATTCAGCCATTAACCCTAAAGTACCTTCATCGCTGACGTACCAAAGACTTGCTAAAACTGACTTCACCCCCGCTTGCACAGCTAGCCCCGCAAAGCCTAATTCAGCGTCATTATCACCCACAGCAGTTTTACAAGCGCTCAACACCAATAACTCAACTTTAGGTGACTGATTCCACCCTAGTTCGCGCACGCGATCGAGTGTTAGCCTGGTGTCTGATAACTGAATGTAAGAATTGCTCGGTACTCCTGACTTAAACTCTCCGTGAGTGGCGAGGTGAATAATTCGATAGGCTTGGGCGCGGCGTTGCGACTTCAGATTATTGAGAGTAAAGGTTTGATTAAGGAAAGATTGGCCTTTCCATTCGGAGGCAATAGCGTTAAGTTCTGCGGGCACTGCTAGCAAGGGTTGGTTATTGGTAAATTGCGAGGCTCCCATCGCTAAAACTTCAGCATTTTTAACGCTTTCATAATTGGTATCGGTCAAGTTGACACTGGGAATGAGTCCGATGCTGTATTTTTCTACTAGAAATTGGGAACCGTCATGGAGGGCGGCTAAGGGGAGCGTTCGCAACCCCGCATCCATACTAAAAACTAGCGTATCGATGCCCTGAGCTTTCAAATCAGCTTCCAAGGGAGCAATCATCCACTGGTAAAGTTGTTGGGATGCTGGCAAATAGCTGTCAGTATTGATGTTTCTGGGATTAAGGAGTTCAGACCTGAAGCTGCCGGCGACTTGCATCAAAGTTTCCCGCCGGGCGGCGGGGATGGCTTTATGAATGGGGAGGCCAGTAGGGGGGACGATGATCAGGTCTAATTGTTCAGGGCGGGATAAGACGTAGATAATGGCTGTTTTTTTACCAGTTTGGCTGGCGATCGCTCTAATTCTTTCCTGTATGGCCGTAAAAGATTGCAAATCGCCCCTGATTTCCTGGTTAATGTATGACCCCACTTGTTGGCTATAGAAGATATCCATAAACAAAGTGGCTTGAGAGATATCGCCTCTATCGATTAGTCCTGTGATATCGCTGGGGCTAACTATATTTAGAGGCGATGCCGTTTGGACAACTTCGCTTACCCAATCGGATCTGTAGTTAAAAAGAGATTCAATTCTATTAATGATATTCAGGTTGTCAGATTGAGCGATCGTATTGGTAATTGAGATATCCGGTAATGTCGTTTGTTCTGATATTGGAGATGGGGCGGGTTCCGGTGTTGGTGGTGGTGTTGGAGATGGTGTTGGTGGTGGTGTTGGAGATGGTGTTGGTGGTGGTGTTGGAGATGGTGTTGGTGGTGATGTTGGAGATGGTGTTGGTGGTGGTGTTGGAGATGGTGTTGGTGGTGGTGTTGGAGATGGTGTCGGTTCCGGCGTTGGTGTTGGGGTTGGTTGTGGTGTCGGTTCCGGCGTTGGTTGTGTGGTTGGTGTTGGGGTTGGTTGTGGTGTTGGTTCCGGTGTAGGAGATGGTGTCGGTTGTGGTGTCGGTTGTGGGGTTGGAGATGGTGTCGGTTCCGGCGTTGGTGGTGGTGTTGGAGATGGTGTCGGTTGTGGTGTCGGTTGTGGGGTTGGAGATGGTGTCGGTTCCGGCGTTGGTTCTGGTGTAGGAGATGGTGTCGGTTCCGGCGTTGGTTCTGGTGTAGGAGATGGTGTCGGTTCCGGCGTTGGTTCCGGTGTAGGAGATGGTGTCGGTTCCGGCGTTGGAGATGGCGCGGAAGTAACGATCGCAATATTGCCCTGAGTGTAAGTGCTGGGCGGCACCGGCACCGCAAACTGTGGCAAAATAGTCTCGGAACCTGATGTAATGGATCCCGTCGTCCCATTCGTTGTCGCATCGCCGACAATAAAAGGTGTAGTAGTGCTCCCCGCGTGGCGAATAGTAATCGCGCCGCCACCCGTGCCATTAGCGCTGGAAATGCTCACATTTACACCGCTACTATCTGTAAAAGTGCCACTAACTGTAAGAAGATTGCCAGCCGTTAGGTCAATACTGCCGCCACTAGACTGAAGAGTGCCTGTAACGGCGATGTCGCTGGCAGCTTTGAGAGTAATATTACCCCCAGAAGTGGCGATCGCATCCAGCGCAATGTCCCCTGCTGATTCCAAAATCACAGGCCCGCGTACTGTCGAAATCGCTCCCACTCCGATGCTATTGCCCGAAGCAACACCCGGTGAAGTAAAAAATGTCTCGCCTGCGGTGACATTCGGCGGCAGATTCGCAGCATTCGCCAGAGTCGAAACGCCCGATCGCAGAATTAAAGCTGCACTACCTGAAAGCAGCGCCGCATCTGGATCTGCGGAACCTGACAAAGTAGTATCTGGCCCATTGATAGTAATATCTCCCGCCGCGATCGCGCCTTTTGCTTCTACCTTAAGTGAGGTTCCAGTATAATCCCCAAATCTCACATCTCCCTCGGAGCTAATAATCGGGTCGGACAAACTCAGAAAACTGCCACCGTTGCCCGACAATGTGAGAATAGAAAAATTACCACGCGCAGCGAAGTGAGCATCACCGGAAACAGTGCCATTGCTCAATAATGTGATATCCCCTGCGGATTGGAATGCAGGGCTAGGGTAATTTAGGGCGAAGATATCAATATTTTGATTACCTTGTATAGTAAGATTACCACCTGCGATCGCCCTGAAAGGATAACTGCCATCCCGCACGCGCACCGTATCTCCTGCCAACAGAAACAAATTGTTCTCAGTAAGTAGCTGGCTTTCTACCAAAGTGAGATTACGTGCTGCCGAGAGTGTAGCATTCTGACTATTAACAGTAGAACTAGCGATCGCCACATCCCCGCTTTCCACTCTCAAACCCGCCGTCAAAATCACTTCTCCTGCACCGTTAACGGAGACGCCAGTAGCAGAGTTCCCACCTGCGCCCGCAAGCAATTGCGGAAGAGACAAAGGCAGAGAGAATCGCCCATTCTGTGCCAACAATCCCCCGTCAACAGTCCCGATTTCTAAACTTAATAAATGTCCTTCTTGACTAAGCCGAATAGCATTCTTACCAGGGACAGCAGCGACAATAATATTACCTTGGGGAGCATTGAGGGAACCTGTGCTGACGACAGTACCGCCAATTAAAGTTATACTTTGTCCCGGCACAATAGCTAAATTACCTGCATTAATAATGCTTCCCGGTTGGCTGAGATTAAAGTAAAAAGTGTTCGGAGTTCCTATCAGCGTACTGTAATCGTTCGCTCCGACAATATTGAATAAACCGGAATCAAAACCGATGTTAGTAGCAGTAGTAGCTGTAAAGGCAGCAGGAAGATTCAAGCTAGCATTAGGGCCAAAGATAATGCCCGAAGGATTTATTAAAAACAGGTTGGAATTGCCGCCACTTACTTGAATTAAACCATTGATAATAGAAGGATTGCCGCCTACAACCCGACCCAGAATGTTGCGAATAGCGGGATTAGAGATAAAATTAGCAATCTGCCCTTCGGTAAGCCCAAACTGTTGAAAACTGTGGAAAAGATTCGCTCCATCTCTAGAAGTTTGGCCGCCTGTAATATTCAAGCGATCGCCGTCGGGCGTGACAGTAGTGCCAGTGCGATCGGGTGCAGGGACAATGGGTTGTGCTTGTACCACCGCTGTACTGACAATAGTGGCTGCGCTCGCTAGCATTGCAGCACCATGTATAGAAAAGAAGGCTAGTTTCATTAGCTTTGAGCTGGCAGAGCACGTATCGGACAATTATAACTTTAAGGTATTGGCTGCTCAGTGCGGTCAACTGCGACACTGACTTAGCGATTAAGAACCTCGTCACCATCAGGGCGGTTGCTATACCTGAAACCCATATTCTGCACCCTCAACTGTCACGATCGGTTTTTACTTATTTTTAGCCAGCAATAAAGCTATAATTTATAGCTTTATACCGTACATTGACTGACAAAAAACGTTTTAAAGCCATAATTAATTACTTTAAAAATAGAGTTTTCTGCGTAATTATGCTGTGTGACACCCCAGGCTGCGTAATGTGGGTGAAAATCAAAGCAAAAGTGCGATCGACTGCTGGTGCACCATACAAATTAGGCGATCGCGATCGGGGCTACCACAAAGTATTTGCAGGCTGCTACCGGAAAAACTCAACATTTGTTACAAAAACAAAATTTTTTCCTTTCTAACGCGCTATGCTCTAGACAAAGCTGGTGCCTTTTGACTTAGCTTTAATTTTTACCATAAAAACCAATATGCTCTCTATTCCAGGCGTTGCTGTCCAGACGCTGCTTTACGAAAGTGTCAACTCTCTGGTTTACCGGGCGATTCGGGAAGCAGATCAAGAGCCAATTATCCTCAAACTGCTCAAAGAAAGCTACCCCACACCTCAAGAATTGGTGCGCTACCGCACCGAATACCACATCACCCAAGAGCTGAAGGAGGCGGGAGTCATACAAGTTTATGACTTGCAAAAATACCAAAACAGCCTCGTGATGTTTGTGGAGGACTTTGGCGGCGAATCCTTGACAATTTGGATGCAGCAGCCCTCCTTTACTCTGGAGGAATTTTTACAAATTGCGATCGCCACCACGGAAGCATTAGGGCAAATTCACAGCGCCAACATCATCCACAAACAGATTAACCCTTCTAATATTGTTTACAACCCGGAAACGGGACAATTAAAAATTATCGACTTTGGCATTTCCACTCAGCTAAGCCGAGAAACACCAATACTGAAAAACCCCGGCATTCTGGAAGGAACCCTTGCTTACCTCTCACCAGAACAAACTGGCAGGATGAATCGCACTCTCGATTACCGCACAGACTTTTACTCCCTCGGCGTCACCTTCTACGAATTGCTGACAGGAAAACTGCCTTTTGAAACCGAAGACGCTTTAGAACTGGTTCACTGCCACATTGCCAGACAGCCGCTTTCTCCGCACGAAATCGAGCCAGAAATTCCCCTAATTGTGTCTCAACTTGTCAGTAAATTGATGGCGAAAAATGCGGAAAACCGCTATCAAACAGCAGGGGGACTAAAGCACGATCTAGAAATGTGTCTGGTTCAATTACAAGCAACGGGTAACATTGAGCAGTTTGCCTTGGGAACGGGGGATATTACCGACCGTTTCCTAATTCCCGAAAAGCTTTACGGCAGAAAAACAGAAGTTTCTAGTCTATTAGCAGCCTTTGAACGAGTCAGTAAAGGTAGCGCCGAAATGATGTTGGTAGCTGGCTTATCGGGAATTGGTAAAACCGCAGTCGTAAACGAAGTCCATAAGCCTATCGCCCGACAGCGGGGCTATTTTATCAAAGGCAAATACGACCAATTTCAACGCAATATTCCCTTCAGTGCATTTGTGCAAGCATTTCGGGAATTAATGGGGCAATTATTATCAGAAAGTGAGGCTCAATTAAAAACATGGAAAACCCTGATTCTAACAGCATTAGGCGAGAGCGGCCAAGTGCTGATTGAGGTGATTCCTGAGTTACAACGCATCCTTGGTGTTCAACCTCTAGCACTAGAATTATCCGGTTTTGCTGCCCAAAATCGCTTTAATCTGCTGATGCAAAAGTTTGTGCAAGTATTTACTACTGCCCAACATCCCTTAGTGATGTTTTTGGACGATTTGCAATGGGCGGATTCGGCATCTTTGAAGTTATTACAACTGTTGATGGAAGATACAGGGCATCTATTGGTGTTGGGAGCTTATCGGGATAATGAAGTATCTCCTACTCATCCTTTTATGTTGACGGTGGATGAGATTGTGAAGTCTGGGGCTGTGGTGAACACTATTACGCTGCAACCTTTGAGTTTAGGAGATATGAATCAGTTGGTAGCAGATACATTGATTTGTGATTTATCCTTAGCCGGGCCAGTGACAGAATTGATTTATCAAAAAACCAAAGGTAATCCATTTTTCGCCACTCAATTCCTCAAGGCGCTGCATGAAGATGGTCAAATTTGCTTTGACTGGAATGTACGACATTGGCAGTGCGATATTGCCCAAGCTAGACTTACCCACGCCTCGGATGTGGTGGAGTTTATGGCGGCGCAATTGCAGAAGTTGTCCACAGAAACTCAGGATGTTCTCAAGTTGGCGGCTTGCATTGGGGCGCAATTTGATTTAGAGACATTGGCAATAGTCAACGAAGAACTACCCGAACAAACGGCATCAGCCCTGTGGAATGCCTTGCAAGAAGGACTCATTTTACCCATTACAGAAGGCTATAAATGCTTCATTCCAACAGATGATCGCTCCCCTACTCAATCTGTTGCTAATCCAACTTATAAGTTCCTGCACGATCGCGTTCAGCAAGCGGCTTATTCATTGATTCCTAACGATCAAAAACAAGCCACTCATCTAAAAATTGGACAGTTAATGCTACAAAATTCCTCGGATATTGAAAGAGAAGAAAAACTCTTTGATATTGTGGGGCATTTGAATCAAGCAATTGAGTTAATCACTCAATTAAGCGAACGAGAAACCTTAGCCCAACTTAACTTAAAAGCCGGACAGAAAGCCAGAAGCTCTACCGCTTACGCGGCGGCAAATATCTATCTGCAAACAGGCATTGAACTGTTGACAGCCAACTGCTGGCAAAGTCAGTATGAATTGACCCTGAATCTCTATATTGCTGCTACCGAAGCCGCCTATTTGAATGCTGACATTGAAGGCATGGAACACAAAGCAGCGCTGGTGTTGCAAGAAGCTAAGACGATTTTAGACAAAATCAAAATTTACGAAATTCAAATCGTCGCACAGACAGCTCAGGGCAAAATATTAGAAGCGATCGCAGTAGCAAGAGATGCACTCTTGCAATTGGGGGTTGAACTCCCCACCGAACCTGACGAAGCCTCGATCGGCAAAGCACTACAAGGCCTGGCCAGCCAACTCCAAGACAGACGGATTGAAGAACTAGCTAATTTGCCGGTAATGACCGATGCCAAGGCTAAGGCAGCAATGCAAGTGATGGGAATGTTGTTTACACCCATTTTTATTGGAATGCCTGGTTTGCTGCCCCTACTTAGCTCCGCTATGGTGGGTTTATCGCTCTCCTTTGGGAATACTTCCGCATCGACGGTAGGGTATTTAATTCATGGCATGGTGCTGTGTGCCTTTTTCGGAGATGCAAAAACGGGCTATGCTTTTGGCAAATTGGCGATCTCATTGTTTGACCAGTTCAATGTACAGGAATTCAAATCCGTAATTGCAAATCTATTTGGAACCTTTATTCAGCATCACCAGGAAGCCATGAGGGCAACGATACCGATGTTGAAAGCTGGATATACGGCTGGCCTGGAAACTGGCGATTTTCTTAGCGCAGGCTTCAGTATATTGGATTATTTCTACGCCAACTTTTTCAGTGGGGTAGAACTCGACACTTGGGAGCCTGAAATAGCAGGTTATAGCGCTGCCTTGGCTCAGGCAAAACAATATACTCCTCTGGCTTATTTGGATATGAAGCGGCAGACGGTACTGAACTTGACAGAAGCCGTTAGTCAACCGGATTGCTTAATGGGAAGTGCCTACGATGAAACCGTGATGCTTCCTAAGCACTATCAGGATAATGAACTCAGTGCGATCGCTCTTGTATATATTTACAAACTGCTGCTTGCCTACTTCTGGGGCAATTATTCGGCTGCCTTAAACCATATTTGCCAAGTCAAGCCGTATTTGATGGCATTATCGGGATTGGTTCATGTTCCGGCTTTCCATTTCTATGCAGCCCTGACGTACCTGGCAGTGTTTTCCACACAGCCAGAAACCGAGCAAGCTGAAATTATTACTCAGGCGGAAGCCCATCAAACGACTCTACAACAGTGGGCGCAAAATGCTCCGATGAATCATCTGCATAAATGGTATTTGGTTGAGGCCGAAAAACATCGAGTTTTGGGCCATAAAGCTGATGCGATTGAAATGTACGATCGCGCCATTTCTGGAGCCAAAGAAAATAAATTCCTCAACGAAGAAGCCTTAGCTAATGAACTCGCAGCCAAATTTTACCTAGAATGGGATAAAGAAAAATTTGCCCAACTCTACATGATTGAGGCGTATTATTGTTATATCCAATGGGGAGCTACTGCTAAGGTAAAAAATTTAGAAACGCGATACCCCCACTTATTAAAACCTATTCAAGCGGGAAGAAAAAACACTAAAACTACCGCAACCGTAACGACCACGGGTTTGGCTAACAACTTAGATATCAGCACAGTAATGAAAGCTTCTCAGGCAATTTCTGGAGAAATTATGCTAGATAAGCTACTGTCTAGCTTGATGAAAATTTTGATCGAAAGTGCAGGGGCCCAAAGAGGATATCTAATTTTATTAACCCAGGAAAAGCTGTTAATTGAAGCTAAAGGGGCAATAAATTCCCAACAAGTCACCGTGTTACAGTCAATCGCCGTTGAAACCTGTCAAGAACTTTCCTCCGCAATTGTTAATTATGTCGCCCGCACTCAAGAAAGCGTGGTACTAGATGATGCTGTCCGAGAGGGAAAATTTACCAACGACCCCTACATCCAAAAGCATCAGCCCAAATCAATTTTATGTGTGCCACTGATTAATCAATCTCAAATCATTAGTATTGTTTACCTAGAAAACAATCTCACAGCCGGAGCTTTTACGCCAGAAAGAGTGGAACTATTAAAAGTGTTATCTGGACAGGCGGCGATCTCGATTCAAAATTCTAAGCTTTATACAGAAGTCCGCGAAAGTGAGAACAGACTGACTCAATTTTTAGAAGCAATTCCAGTCGAGGTGTCAGTGCTGGATGCGGATGGCAAACCTTACTATAGTAATCGCGCTGCTATTCAATTATTGGGTAAAGGAGTTATTCCTGAAGTCACCAGCGAGCAAATACCCGAGGTTTATCAAATCTATCAAGTGGGAACAGAGCAAGAATATCCCTCTGCACAATTGCCCACTACGCGGGCGTTGAGTGGCGAAAGTGCCACTGTAGATGATATGGAAATTCACCAAGGCAACAAGATTATTCCGATCGAGGCTTGGGCTACTCCCATCTATGATGAAAATGACAATATTTCTTATGCAATTGTAGCCTTTCAAGATATCACGGATCGCAAAAAAGCCGAAACAGAGCAGATCAGGTTCACCAATGAACTGTTTCAACTCAACAAAGCTTACGAGCGCTTCGTCCCCAATCAATTCCTCCAGTTTTTAGAGAAATCCAGCATTGTCGATGTGGAATTGGGCGATCAAGTGCAGTTGGAAATGTCGGTGCTATTTTCCGATATTCGCGACTTCACCACGCTTTCAGAAAGTATGACTCCGGAGGACAATTTTCATTTTATTAATGCTTATTTATCTCGGATGGAATCGGCAATTATTGAAAATAATGGCTTTATTGATAAATATATTGGTGATGCGATTATGGCGCTATTTAGCGGTAATGCTGATAATGCAATAAACGCCAGTATTGCCATGCTGCATCAACTTCAAGTATACAATCAAGAGCGGGTTAATTCTGGTTATGCCCCGATTAAGATTGGCATTGGCATTAATACTGGGAATTTAATGTTAGGCACGGTGGGCGGGCAAAACCGCATGGATACGACGGTAATTAGTGATGCGGTGAATTTAGCTTCTCGTGTGGAAGGATTAACAAAAAATTATGGTGTTGCTTTACTCATTACACAACAGACGTTTAACAAATTAGATAATCCTAGCAACTATGCTATTCGCATGATCGCTGAAATTAGTGTTAAGGGAAAAGTAGACTTATCTACAATTTATGAAGTTTTTGAGGCAGATATTCCTGAAACAAAGCAAGGTAAATTAGCAACAAAAGATTTATTTAATCAAGCTTTGATCTTATATCGGCAACAGAAATTTATCGAAGCCACAGCATTATTTTCTCAATGTTTAGAACTCTGCCCTTCGGATCAAGTTGCCCAAATTTATTTGGACTGGTGCGAACAAAAAACTATCCGTTTAAACATCGAGCTATTAGAGAGAACTTTAGCATTAATAAAGCCTCACTCTGATGAATTCGTAAGTAATTTTTATGAAATACTTTTTGATAGTTCTTCTCAGATTAAGAATCTTTTCATGAATACAAAAATGGCACAGCAAAAAGAAAAGCTTTGGCAAAGCTTAGAAATAATTATTGAAAATTTACGGAAACCTAAGTTAATTAATGTTTTTGCTAAAGGATTAGGTGCAACTCATGCCAAATATGGCGTTTCAGTAGAACATTTTCCTGTTGTGGCCAATGCACTCATTCAATCCCTGAAAGCGCAGATGGGTTTAGAGTGGACACCTGAAACTGAAAAAGCTTGGGTAGAGGCTTATACAATTATTCAGTCAGCTATGATTGATGGAATGGCAGTTATGTGACCTTGATGAGGTGTTTGATGCTGACCCGCCAAAAATCAAAGAGGGCAAGTTAGCTACGCTGGAATTGTTTGCAGAAGCCTTGGCAATTTACTCGGAAGGGAAGTTGGCTGAAGCGGCGCGGCTGTTTTCCGAGTGTTGGCAGCAGAATATGGGCGATGCCGTCGCTAAAATTTATTGGGAACGCTGTCAGTCTACTTTAAGAAATCGCACAAAAATCAAAGACCGGCCACACAATTTAGATTAATCATAAAAGTCCAAAGCTCGATCGCTACATTAAAAACTAAACATTTGTTACAAAAAAAATTACCTTTCTAACGTGCTATTCTATACACAAAGCTGGTGCCTTTTGACTTAGCGTTAATTTTTACCATAAAAATCAATATGCTCTCTATTCCAGGCGTTGCTGTCCAGACGCTGCTTTACGAAAGTGTCAACTCTCTGGTTTACCGAGCCATTCGGGAAGCAGATAAAGGGCCGATTATCCTCAAACTTCTCAAAGAAAACTACCCCACACCTCAAGAATTGGTGCGCTACCGCACCGAATACCGCATCACCCAAGAGTTGAAAGAGGCGGGAGTTGTGCAAGTCTATGACTTGCAAAAATACCAAAACAGCCTCGTGATGTTTGTGGAGGACTTTGGCGGGGAATCCTTGACAATTTGGATGCAGCAGCGAAAGTTTACTCTGGAGGAATTTTTACAAATTGCGATCGCCACAACTGAAATTTTAGGGCAAATTCACAGCACCAACATCATCCACAAAGATATTAACCCCTCGAATATTGTTTACAACCCCGAAACGAAACAATTAAAAATTATCGACTTTGGTATTTCTACTCAGTTAACGCGAGAAACGCCAACCCTGAAAAACCCCGGCGTTCTGGAAGGAACCCTTGCTTATATCTCGCCAGAACAAACTGGCAGGATGAATCGCACTCTCGATTACCGTACTGACTTTTACTCCCTCGGCGTCACCTTCTACGAATTGCTGATAGGAAAATTGCCTTTTGAGACAAAAGATGCTTTAGAGATAGTTCACTGCCATATTGCCAGACAACCAGTTCCTCCGCACGAAATCGAGCCAGAAATTCCCCTAATTGTCTCGCAAATTGTCAGTAAATTGATGGCGAAAAATGCCGAAAACCGCTATCAAACTGCCTTGGGGATAAAGCATGATTTAGAAATGTGTCTGCTTCAATTACAACAAACGGACAGCATAGAAGAATTTGACTTGGGAAGGCGAGATATTACAGACCGTTTCCTGATTCCCGAAAAACTCTACGGCAGAGAAAGTGAAGTTTATAAACTATTAGCGTCGTTTGAACGAGTCAGTACAGGTAGCGCCGAAATGATGCTGGTAGCTGGGTTTTCAGGGATTGGTAAAACCGCAGTAGTAAATGAAGTCCACAAGCCGATCGCCAGACAGCGTGGCTATTTTATCAAAGGCAAATACGACCAATTCCAGCGCAATATTCCTTTCTCAGCATTTGTGCAAGCATTTCGGGAATTGATGGGACAATTATTATCAGAAAGTGACGCTCAGTTACACAGATGGAAAACCCTGATTCTCACCGCATTAGGCGAGAGTGGGCAAGTTTTGATTGACGTAATTCCTGAATTAGAACACATCATTGGCGCTCAAAATCCTGCACTAGAATTGTCGGGGAGTGCTGCCCAAAATCGCTTCAATCTGCTGATGCAAAAGTTTGTGCAAGTATTTACTAATGCCGAACATCCATTAGTGATATTTTTGGACGATTTGCAGTGGGCGGATTCGGCATCTTTGAAATTTCTACAACTGTTGATGGAGGATAGAGGGCATCTGTTAGTATTGGGTGCATATCGAGATAATGAGGTGTCCGCTACTCATCCATTTATGCTGACGGTGGATGAGATTGTTAAGTCTGGCGCAGTGGTGAACACTATGACGCTGCAACCGTTGAGTTTATCAGATATTAATCAGTTGGTAGCAGATACGCTGATTTGTAATTTATCCTTTGCCGGGCCCTTGACAGAATTGGTTTATCAAAAAACCAAAGGAAATCCCTTTTTCTCGACTCAATTCCTCAAGGCGTTGCATGAAGATGGTCAAATTATTTTTAACCCTCCTCAATCCCCCCTTAGTAAGGGGGGCCGTCAAGGGGGGTGGCAGTGCGATATTGCTCAAGTTAGACTTACCCACGCCTCGGATGTGGTGGAGTTTATGGCGGTGCAATTGCAGAAGTTGCCTGCCATTACTCAGGAGGTTCTAAAACTTGCCGCCTGCATTGGGGCGCAGTTTGATTTAGATACATTGGCAATAGTCAACGAAGAATTACCGGAACAAACGGCATCAGCACTATGGAAAGCCTTGCAAGAAGGACTCATTTTACCCATTACAGAAGGCTATAAATGCTTCATTAAAACACAGGATCTATCCCCTACTGAGTCTATCGCTAATCCCACTTATAAGTTTCTGCACGATCGCGTCCAGCAAGCGGCTTATTCCTTGATTTCTGACAACCAAAAACAAGCTACTCATCTGAAAATCGGACAGTTACTTGTCCAAAATTATTCGGATATAGAAATAGAAGAAAAACTCTTTGATATTGTGGGGCATTTGAATCAAGGAATTGAGTTAATCAATCAATTAAGCGAACGAGAAGCTTTAGCCAAACTCAACTTAGAAGCGGGAGGTAAGGCCAGAAGTTCTACCGCCTACGCAGCCGCAATGACCTATCTGCAAACAGGGATTGAGCTACTGAGGGCCAACTGCTGGCAAAGTCAGCATGAGTTGACCCTGAGTCTCTATATTGCTGCTACCGAAGCTGCCTATTTGAATGGTGACATTGAGGGTATGGAACAGATGGCAGCACAGGGCTTGCAAGAAGCTCAGACAATTTTAGATAAAGTTAAAATTTACGAAATTCAAATCGTCGCCCGGACATCCCAAAACAAGATGTTAGAAGCGATCGCAGTCGGCAGAAATGCACTCTTGCAACTGGGGGTTGAATTCCCAACTGAACCTGACGAAGCTTTGATTAGTAAAGCGCTACAAACCCTGAAGCGTCAACTAAGCGGCAGACAAATTGAGGAACTGGTTGACCTGCCTGTGATGACCCATCTTCAGACTCAGGCAGCAATGCAATTATTAGGAATCTTGCTTACACCCATTTTCCAGGGAATGCCCGGTTTGGTACCCCTGCTTAGCTCCACGATGGTTAGTTTATCGCTCTCCTTTGGGAATGCACCTGTATCGACGGTGGGGTATGCGATGCACGGGATGGTGTTATGTGCTTTTTTACAAGAGGTGGAAACCGGCTATGGCTTTGGGCAATTGGCACTCTCATTGCTCGATCGGTTCAATGTGCCCGAATTCAAGTCTATAATTCTGTTTTTGTTTGGTGGCTGGATTCAGCATCGCCAAGAAGCTCTCTTGGCAACGATACCGACGCTGAAAGATGCTTATACGGCTGGCATGGAAACAGGCGACTTTGTAGACGCTGGCTACAACATAGGTCATTACTTTAATAACAAATTTTTCAGTGGGAGCGAACTGGATATTTGGGAACCTGAAATCGTCGGTTACAGGGCTGTCTTGGCTCAGGTGAAGCAATATCCGGCTCAGGATTTTTTGGGTATAATCCAGCAGATGGTGTGGAATTTGAGGGAAACCCCTATTCTGTCGGGTTGTTTAATAGGAACTGCCTACGATGAAACGGTGATGATTCCTAAGCACCATCAGGACAATAACCTCACGGCGCTCGCTAATGCCTACATTTACAAACTGTTGCTTGCTTACTCATGCGGTAATTACACCGCTGCTCTTGACTACCTTGCCCAAGGCAAACAGTATTTAATAGCAGTATCGGGATTAGCTTTTGTTGCCATTTTCCATTTCTATGCAGCCCTGACGCACCTGGCACTTTTTCCCACCCGCCCAGAATTTGAGCCAGCTCAAATTCTTGCTGAGGTAGAAATTCATCAAACTACGCTGAAACAGTAGACATCTCCAAAAACAATTAAAGCCTTTGTGTAACTAGGCTGTATGACGTAAATGCAATCATCCTAAATTAGCGA
>NZ_JAUBVF010000044.1:0-51579 GCF_036705685.1 Microcoleus sp. AT3-A2 | reverse complement strand
GAATTAAATTTAATTGAAATTTTATGGCGGTTTATTAAGTATGAATGGATTGAGATATCTGCTTACAAGAATTGGGGAACTTTTGTTACATCTGTGGAAAAAATCCTGAAAGAATTTGGAGAAAACTATGTAATTAATTTTGTCTAGCTACTTAAATCTAGGTTTTCCAGAACATGACTGCAATGAAAGCAAGTCTTGCTCGATGGATACCAACGGTTGATAAAAATGATTTGTTTACCTTTCTTCGTCGCCACCCATCCCAGAATTTGCAGGAATTCCCCAAATGCTAAATCTGAAATTTTCCGTCCCCAGAGGCGTTGCATTCCCTTCAGGTTCAACGTCTCAAAGCACAGCACGTCAAACTGATCTGTTAGTTTATGTGCCAGCTTCCAGAACCAGTCAGAGCGCCGATTCACCACATCCTCATGCTGGCGAACAAGATGCTTTCTAGCGCGTTCCCGATTGGCTGAACCTTTCTGTTTATGAGAGTGCTGGCGACTCGCTTTCTGGATGGCATTAAGCGACTGTTTGAGGAATTGAGGCGATTCGATTTTGGCAGCATCAGAGACGGTGAGGAACGTTTTTAAACCAAAGTCAAATCCAGCGATTCTACTCGTCTCGAATTTGCTTTCTGACTCCGAAACGCTATCAACAACCACAACCATAAACAACTCACCTAATGTCGTGCGTTTAATGGTTAAAGTTTTGACTGTTCCCTCAATTTCTCTCGATTTCCAATATTGATACACTTTCTGCCCAATCTTGAGCCGATTGCCACCTAAAAACTTGTATCCAGCCTGTTTTAAGGTGAAAGACTTATATTTCTTTACTTTCTTGAATCCCGGCGCCCTCACTCCTTTTTGATGATGTTTGAAAAACAACTGGTAGGCTTTCTCAATGCGCTGGCAGATATCCTGCACAGCTTGAGATCCAACCAACTGCCAGAACGGATTGCGCTTCCGCAGTTTGGCAATATGAGCCTGAAGTTTGGCGCAGTTCAAATGCTTAGCCCACATCCGGTAGTACCGTTTATGGAGTGCTATACAATGGTTATAAATTAGCCCGGCAGCATTGATGGTTCGCTTGAGGTATTTATTTCGCTTATGATTGTATAGTTTGAACTTCAGAGTCTTCATACTATTATTGTATAGTCAAAATGTTCTGATGGGGGACTCAGAGGAAATAAAATACAATAAAATAAAAAGCCGTCCTAGAAGGACGGGGCTTTAGACCCATTAATTTCGGTAAAGCCCGATGCAATTCTCCCTAACCGCCCGACACATTCTTAGCAAACTCATCGCGTCCAGACACCAAATTAGCTGGAACGCCGTTAGGGTAATTTTTCGTGATTAAAGCTTGCAACTTTTGAACTCGGTTTTCAGGGTTTGGGTGAGAACTCAAAAACTCCGGCGGCGCTTCGCCCTTCCTAGCGGCACCGAGGATTTTCATCACCTCAACAATACCTCTAGGATCGTAACCCGCCTCCGTCATAAACCGAAAACCAAGCTGATCGCTCTCAAGTTCATCAGACCTACCGTACCGCAAACCGACAACTTGATTGACAGCTTGAGCAATTAATGCTGCCTGCTGACCACCCCCGCGATCGTCGCTAGTAGCCACCCCAACCGCCGTTACCAAAGACCTGCCGAACTGCTGTTTGGCCAAGTGTTCCGCACCGTGACGCGCCACAACGTGACCGCTTTCATGCCCCAGTATAGCGGCCAACTGAGCCTCGGAATTCAGCCGCCGCAGTAGCCCCGCAGTAATGAAAACTTGTCCCCCCGGTAAAGCAAAAGCATTGACAGTTTCGGGGTCTCGCAGCAGGTGGAATTCAAACGGATAACCCGCTTGTTTCGCGGCCGAACCGTTGACAACTCGTGCTCCTACTCGATCGACATACTGTTGAATACTCTGGTTGGGATAAAGCCCCCCGTGCTGGGCGGCCATTTTATCTCGCGCCTGCAATCCCAAAACTATCTCTTGGCGGGGAGAAAGCTGCACCCGCTGTCTCTCTCCAGTTACCGGATTTTGTACGTCGTTTGTAAAATAGGTGATTGCTCCAAAAAAAGCCATTAATAGCCCGATCGCGGCTCGAAATAAAAATTTATTCACAGGCTTTTACCTAAAAAGTTTCGCGATTAGAATACTATGGTGACTGCTCTCTCGACATCTGTCTGAAGTATCAAGAAAGGAAAGTTGTTAGAGTTTTTTGATGTAATTTGCCAACAAGGCTTTTTTTAACGAACCGCGAAAGCGCGTTAGCGAAGTGGCGCGTTAGCGCTAGGGCACGAAGGAAGAGAAGAAGAGAAGAAGATAATAGAAGAAGGTTATAGTTATTAAATCGGTTAAATCTATTGAATCAATTACACAATCCGTTGCCGAACTTCTTTCGCAATATGTTCCAAGCTACCCGCCGCCGCCTCGCTATTTGGTACACAGCCGTTACTGCTGTATTGTTACTTGTATTCGCCACTGGTTTCTATTTCTACGTCCGCAATACTTTGATCGATCGCATAGATGACACCCTCAATCATGTTGTCGAAGTAATAGAGCGAACTCTCGTTATCGAACAACCGCTAACTTTCCCTACTACCAAAGATAAAAATAAATTGCAAGTTAATATTCAAGCCAGTTTTCGAGATAGCACCGATGCAGTAGAAGATGACCACATTGATTTAGAATGGTTCAGTCCTACGGGCGAATTGCTGTGGTCTACATTATCGGAACCGCTGAATATTCCCATTCACGCTAACCGCACCGGCGAAACAGTTTGGATAATTAATAATAAGTTGCATTCCGATCAAAACTATTCCCTCAGACAAGTAACGCAGCGAGTAGAAACCGGCCGCCAAGTTCTGGGATATTTGCGAGTCAGCCATCCTTGGTTTGAAGTGACAAAACCCATCCGCCAATTAATTCTCGATTTGATTTTGGGCGCGAGTTTAACTCTAATTTGCGTTGCAGCTATTGGCTGGCTGCTGTCGGGATTGGCGATGGCACCGATACGGGAGTCTTACGGGCGTCTCAAACAGTTTACCGCTGATGCTTCTCACGAACTCAGAAATCCGATCGCCACTATTCAAACTAACGTCCAAGTAGCTTTGGCGGAACCGGATATCGAACCGCAGCAGCATCAACAGCTACAAGTTATCGAACGCCTCACCCGCCGTTTGGGGCGCTTGGTTGACGATTTGCTGTTTTTAGCAAGACAAGACAGCGGTATCGTGCAGCAGCAGTGGATTGAGGTTCCCCTCGATGCTTTGCTGATGGAGGTAATAGAAGAACAACAGGCGATCGCCACAACCCAAAATCTCTCTCTTTCTTTAGAAATTGTCGATCTGCCCAACGCTGAGGACAACTTTACACTGTTGGGCGACTGGGATCAACTAGCCCGACTGTTTACTAATATCGTCAGCAACGCCGTGCAGTACACGCCCTCTGGCGGCGAAATTGAAGTAGAATTGCAACTTGCAGCTAAAAACAAAAGAAATTCGCCGATGTTAAATCCAGCGCTGCAAATCAAAGTAACAGACACCGGCATCGGAATTTCCGCAGAAGCCCTGCCGCATTTGTTCGATCGATTCTACCGCGCAGATCCCGCCCGCACCCATCGCAGCGCCGCTGGTTCCGGTTTAGGATTAGCTATCGCCAAAGCAATTGTCGAAAATCACCGCGGCCAAATCCGCATAGACAGCCAAGTCGATCGAGGTACCGCCGTTACCGTCACCCTCTCCGCCCACAAATCAGAAGCATCCCACCTCTAAAACTTCCCCTCCTCCTCTGCGCCCTCTGCGCCCTCTGCGGTTAAAAAAAAATCTCCCCCTCAAGCCTGATTCTTCTTACCTATGGCCCCAAGCAAGCTATTAAAATTCAATTCCCGCATAGATTAACATGAACTTTGTTGGACAACCTCGATCGAACTTGTGAGGAGTTATTTATGTTTCGCCACAATCTACCGTTAAAAAAAATCAGCTTCCTAGCAGCCACCTGCGGAGGTTTACTCGTTAGTCTCGCAACACTTTCCCAGGCCGGCGGCCCACCGCCCCAACAAGGAAAACCCGTTTCCCAACCCGCAGAGACTCCCGCAGCCACTGAAGAACCCGTCAGCGAACCAACTCCGGCTGCGAGTCCGGACCCCAGCGAGATGCCCTCTACACCAACAGACGCGCCTGCCCGCTTCCCGATGCCCAGTGCGCGAGTTACGCCTAGCGAAGGCATGATAGTAATTAAACTGGTGAATACCACCAATGCTGTCATCAATTATCAAATCGTAGGCGTCACCCAGCCGCGCACTCTGGGGGAACAATCGGAAATTGTGCTTAAAAGCATCCCAGTGCCAATCACCCTCACTTACCAGCGCCCAGACGGCGGATTGCTGCTGGTTCGCCCCCAAGCAACCGCGATGCCGGGAATGTTGCAAGTCAGTTTCGGCGCGACAACTGAGTTGGAAGCTGATACAAAATCGCTGCAAATTCAGGAAGATGGCAAGGTAATTTTGAATTAGTTTAACTGTTGACTGTTGACTGTTGACTGTTGACTGTTGACTGTTGACTTTTGACTGTTGACTGTTGACTGTTGACTGTTGACTGTTGACTGTTGACTTTTGACTGTTGACTGTTGACTGTTGACTGTTATCATTCGTGTCAACTTAAGACTAAAATCCATAATAAATATCGTTTATAGTTGAGTTTCTAGTCCCCCTAACCCCTATTAATAAGGGGGGGGACAAGAGTATTCTTACGCCCCCTCTAACTCCCATTAATAAAGGGGAAAGAGCATTCAAAGTCCCCCTTATCAAGGGGGATTTAGGGGGATCAAAAATTCGATACAAACGAGATATACACAGGGTTTTAGTATTAGGTTGACACCGATGGGCTGTTACTAATTCCCAATTTCCAATTCCAAATTCCCAGTCAACCTTCACTCGCCGAGTAACAACGGAGGTAACTTAGTAAAAGGTAAATCCTCGTTGATTGCATCAATTTCTTCCTGTTCTCTTTCGTTGATTTGACCGATATAAGACTTGAGAATTTGGGCCAGACGGTTATTATAAAATCGATGCAAACTATAATTTGGCGTAGCTGGAAAGCCGCGCCGTTTTTTGTGCCGTCCGCCGGCACCGGGATCGAAGCTTTGGATGCCCCGATCGATCGCCCATTCGATCGGCGTATAGTAACAAGCATCGAAGTGCAAGCAGTCGATTTCCTGCAAACTTCCCCAATAACGCCCGTACAGTCGATCGCCCTTATACAAACAAAAAGACATACCCATCGGCTGTCTGTCATCTTCCTTGTCGTAGGCGGCTACAAATAAAACTCGATCGCGATAATTGTGGTGCAACTGTTCAAAAAATCGCTTAGTCAGATACTTGCTTCCCCACCAACCAAATTTGTCGCAAGTATTCTCATAAAAAGCATACATTTGAGCAAACATAGCTTGGGGAATTTCATCGCCCGTCAGCGTTTTTATCAACAAACCAGCTTGATCGACTGCTTTGCGTTCGCGTTTTATATTGCGGCGCTGGTTGGCATTAAATGCGCCTAAATAATTGTCAAAATTTTGATAGCCTTGATTTTGCCAAATATAGCTGTGGTGCAGCCAACTGCTGAAACCGTGGCGTTCCATTCTTTCGCGCCATTCGGGATCGACATAAAGGAAATTGCAGCCGGAGATATTGTGGCGATCGCAAAAATGGTCGATCGCGCTTACCATTACTCCGGTTAATTCGTCTTCATCTTCTCCCTCGGCAATCAAAAACCGATAGCCTTCAGCCGGAGTAAACGGCGTCATTCCCATCAATTTGGGATAATATTGAACACCCAAACGTTGAGCTAAATCGGCCCACTGATTGTCGAACACAAATTCGCCGTAGCTGTGGCTTTTGACATAAAGTGGCGCGCAAGCAATCAACTGTTTGTCTCGCCACACAGTCAAGTGATGCGGCAGCCAACCGGTTTTACCTGTTGCACTGCCCGATACTTCGAGATTGTTCAGCCAATCCCATTCCAGAAATGGAGTTTTTAGTGGCATCGCTAGGGCATCCCACGACGCTTGCGGGATTTCGCCTATTTTGCTAATCCAGGCTACAGAATATTGAGGTTTTGGCTGTTTCAGCATAGGGAGATTTGTGCGTAGAGCGATCGAACTTCATTTAAGTTAATATAATTTCCCCTCTTCGACACTTGTTACCAGGCTCTGCCTGGGAACCAGTTAAATGCGCGACTATCGATCGACCCGATAATGCAAAAATACCTCTTGTCCCACCTGTTTAACCGCCAAAAGCTCCAATTTCGGAGCTAGATTCGCCAAAAAACCCTCTCCCTCCACAGGTGTCGGTGCATCCGCGCCGCCCAAAATTAACGGGCACACCGTCAGCCAAAGTTCGTCTACCAAGCCTGCAGCCAGCACAGACGCGACGAGTTTTCCCCCGCCCAGAATCGCCAAGCGTTTGATACCGAAGCTTGCTAGCTGTTGAAACGCATCAATCCAATCAATCTCTCCACCTACGGTTTTCGCATAGATAATTCGATCGAACTTACTGTTTGTCATCGCGTAGGGAGACGGCAATGCCCTTTCCCTACTGTCTTGCCCTGTCAGCAGCCAGCGAGGCACCGGTTGCTGGAAAAATCGCAAATTTGGGTCAAATTGGGACGATCGCGAACACACAATTTGCACCGGTTGTGGGGGCTTCCCTTGCTGTTCCCTCTGTTTGACCAATTCCGGCGAAATCACTCTCATCGTCGTTCCATAAGCCTGTAAAGTGCCGTTGCCGAACAAAACGGCGTCGCTTGCTGCTACTTGCTGTTCGAGGTGCGCTTTGTCGTTGGCAGAACCGAATCTCGCGGGCGATCGTACTGCATCTGCAATTTTACCGTCCGCACTAATCGCGAGTATTACTGTTGCGTGAGGTTCAGTCATGACTTATCAGAATTTCGCAGAACAACATTTAACTGTACCAATTCATAACTATTTGTAAAGTTTGTTTTCAACTCGCTCGTACTGGTTTTATTTGACGGATAATGTGAGTTTATTTATTTTGCAACGGCAGCGATCGCCCTACCAAAGTATTTACTTTTCTTTACAAACCGCAGACAAAAAACGACGCGCGAGGTAAAAATTCCGTTGCAGACTTTAAATGCGCCGCGCGATCGACTAGAGTAAAAAAAATGGCTTGATCCGTTTATTCATCGCAAAGGAAAAAAAGCTCATGGTTCAACGCGGTTCTACAGTCCGGATTCTCCGCAAAGAATCCTACTGGTATCAAGAAGTGGGCACCGTTGCTACGGTAGACCAAAGCGGCATTAAATACCCAGTTATCGTTCGCTTTAACAACGTAAATTATGCAGGCGTCAACACCAACAACTTCGCCCAAAGCGAATTAGTGGAAGTGGCAGCACCCAAAGCAAAAGCGAAAACAGGGACTCCAGTAGCTTCCGGCGGCAAACAAACCACGCTCGACGAGAAGACTCGGAAAACTGGCAGCGGTACCCCCTCGCAGCAGCCGAAAACTTCTACGGGCAGCAAACCGGGCGCCGAAGTGACCGGCACGGTCGAAGGTTCACCTCAAGGTCAAGGAACAGAACAACGCTAATTGTGCCAGAACTGCCAGAAGTTGAAACTATTTGCCGGGGTTTGAATCAAGCAACCCTCGATCGAGAAATGTTGGGCGGGGACGTGTTGTTAAACAGCACGATCGCCCGCTCAATCTCTGCGACCGATTTTTTGACACAACTCAAAGGAAAGTCGATCGCCCGCTGGTACAGACGCGGCAAATATCTACTGGCAGAACTATCTCAATTCCCAGAAGGAGAAAGGGAAAGGGGGAGAGAGGGAGAGGGGGAGAGGGGGAGAGTGGGAGAATTTCTTGCCCAAACTCCAAACTCTTCCCGAACGCCTTCTTTCTCCCCCTCCCTTTTGCCTTCAAAAGCCGGCTGGCTGGGCGTTCACCTGCGGATGACCGGACAACTGCTGTGGGTGAACAGATCCGAACCCCTGCAAAAACACGCGCGAGTGCGGCTATTTTTTGAGGGAAACCAAGAATTGCGCTTTGTAGACCAGCGCACCTTCGGGCAAATGTGGTACGTGCCCGCAGAAACCGAGGTTTCGAGCACAGTCATCGGTTTGAAACTCTTAGGCCCAGAACCGTTTTCCGACGAGTTTACAACAGAATATTTGGCCCGCAAGCTGCACCGGCGAGTGCGACCCATTAAAACAGCTTTGCTAGACCAGTCACTGATAGCTGGTTTGGGAAATATTTACGCAGACGAAACTTTGTTTTTGTCGGGAGTGATGCCCACAACTCTGTGCGCGGATTTGACCGCAGAGCAAATTGGACGCATTCATACAGCTATTATTCAAGTTTTACAGAAGGCGATCGCATCCGGCGGCACCACTTTTAGCAATTTTCTCAACGTCCAAGGTGTCAACGGCAACTACGGCGGCGTCGCTTGGGTGTACAATCGCACCGGCCAACCCTGCCGCACTTGCTCCGCAACCATCGAACGTATAAAATTAGCAGGGCGATCGACTCATTTTTGCCCCATTTGTCAGACATAGGAAGCAGTCAATGGATTTTAGGCTTTAGATTTTAGATTGTAGATTTACCCCACGAATCACACCCCTTTATTCCTTAGTCCGCGTAGGCGGACTTCGTTTGTTTAGTAGCGATTTCAATCGACGAGTGACTTTCAAGCCAAATCTAGATTAAAATTTGTATAGTTTTTTAAACTAAACAAAGCAAGTTATGGCAATCAAAAAAGGCAGTATAGTTCGCGCTGTACGCGAAAAATTGGAAAACAGTCTAGAAGCCAAAGCCAGCGACCAGCGCTTTTCCTCGTATATATTTGAAACAAAGGGCGAAGTGATGGATGTTCGCGGCGACTACGCCTTCGTCAAATTTGGCAAAGTTCCCACCCCGAATATTTGGCTGCGGGTAGACCAACTCGAAGATTTTAAGTAACTCACCAAAACTAAACATCACTGTTCTTAATGTAGCGAAGGGTGCACACCGCGCACCTTTCCCCAATTAAGCTGACTGCTAAAATCTAAAATCTAAAATCTAAAATCTAATGAATTCTCCATCAAACCGCGTATCAATTATTGGTGCAGGCAAAGTCGGTAGTACGTTAGCCCAGCGAATTGCTGAGAAAAATCTGGCAGATGTAGTATTGCTAGATATTGTGGAGGGTTGGCCGCAGGGCGTTGCTTTGGATTTGATGGAAGCTAGGGGAGTGGAACGCCACGATCGCCAAATTGTTGGTACAAATGATTATACAGATACGGCAAACTCAAATATCATAGTAATTGCCGCCGGAGTGCCCCGCAAACCCGGCATTAATCGCGAAGATTTAATAAAAATCAATGCTCGAATTGTCACCGAAGCCTCAAAACAGGCGATCGAGCATTCTCCCGAAGCAATCTTAATCGTCATCACCAATCCCCTAGATATCATGACTTATTTAGCTTGGGAAGCTGCGGATTTGCCCAAACACCGAGTCATGGGTATGGGGGGAGTTCTCGACTCCGCCCGCTTTCAAACTTTTATTGCCATGGAATTGGGCGTTTCAAATGCTGAAATCAATGCAACTGTCATCGGTTCTCACGGCGATTTAATGGTTCCTTTGCCCCGCTATTCAACTGTCAACGGTATTCCCATCAATCAACTTATGGATGCTGGGGCGATTGATCGACTCGTACAGCGGACTCGCCACGGCGGCGCAGAAATTGTCGAATTGATGAAGACTGGTAGTGCTTATTTTGCACCCGCATCTTCTGCCTGTTTGATGGTAGAATCTATTTTATTTAATCAGTCGCGACTCTTGCCTTGCTGCGTTTATTTGCACGGCGAATACGGCGTGCAAGATATCTTTTTAGGAGTACCCTGCCGCTTGGGATATCAGGGAGTAGAACAAATAGTGGAACTCGAACTCAGCGATACCGAAAGAGCAGCCTTTATCGAGTCAGGCAAATTGGTTGCCGAAAATATTGAGGAAGCAAAGGCGATACTGAAAACTGCTTCTTAAGCTTGTAGCAGTTCCTTGATCATAGCAGCCGATCGCCACTTCAATATAATAATTTATATTGAGTATGACAGTGCGATCGCTCTGTCGGAAGTAGGCTTCTCGGATTTCAACCGCGCTTTGATAAATATCATTGATCATGTTTGTTAGGCTGTATTTCACAAACCGAAAAATGGCCGCAAGGAACCGATCGATAAATATAAAATTTACTCTCAAAAATTTGGTAAAAATGCAAAAGCTGGCAAAAGCAGTTGAACTTGGTCTGCGCGACCTACCATCAGAGTTTATCTAGAAATTAAAGCAAAAATCTGGCATCTTTTCTTTACTACTAAACCAACAGCAGAAGCAGTCGGTTTTGGCTATCTCTCACTCGCGATCGGATTGCCCAACAACACGGTGGCAGTTTAAAGGTGGAAAGCGAAATGCGAGTTTCTACGGAATTTATCATTACTTCGCCCAAACTTTAATCCTCGCGATCCCCATTTCTATTGATCAAGCTTGAAATACCTTTACTTTCCCCAAAAATGTGATAGCCTAAATATTTGTATTATCTAAAATTTTTACACTTGTCAAAAGTCGCAAAAATCTGCCAAAAAGTCTCCGCGCCTGCGAAGCTATCCCGAACGCGCGTGCGAACCCTTTGCGGTAGGCAATAATCGCCCTTGAGTTGAGCCAATTTAACCATAGCCTGCAACTACCTCAACTGTTTGACCGAAAACTAACCTCTGACTCGGTGAATTGTAATCAGTTTAAAAAATCTAATCCCTCGCATAAAACAATGAGAATGCAAGGAAAAATATCTAAAATATTGGCTTGCCCCAAAGGCTGTATAAAATCTAATTTAGGACAGAGAAACCGAGAATTAATGAAAACTCTAGAAAAGGCGATCGCATCTATTAAAATAAGTTTTAATAGATGCGATCGCAACAGGATATTCGCTCGCCAAACCAAGGAAACCATAGATCGAGTTTGCGGTAAATAATAAAAAGGTGACAATTGCAACCAAAGGCGAGCCAAAACAATGTCAAAATTAGCCAGAGACGCTCCTCCCGATCCCGCAAGGGAACCGGGTTTCTTGTTTCCACTTTCGGAGCTTCCCTGACTTAATTACGTTAACAAACAGGGTTTATGTGTAAGTTTTGTTATCATAATTCTCAATAATTGGCACTTTATGAAGTAGCAAGTTATGCCTCTTTCCAGTAAATATACGGACTCTAAGATGGTGGATTGACCTCCCAATCTAGAAAAAATACGGAAATGCAGCCTGAGTAGCTGCTAAGTGCTAGCAGAAGGAGGAGAATATGTTCTTTGCCTTTTTGAGTTACCAGGCTCAACTTGCAGAGCGCTATTGAGATGCCATCAACCTGGATAACAAACCGCAAAATAACTAAAGAAAAAGCATTATGTTTCATGAATACCTGTATTACGAAGTCAGCAATCTGCGCGAGAAACTAGCTCACCTAGAAAGAGAAACGCAGTCTCAAACTTGGTTCAAAAAGCTGCAAGCGCTCATGGGAGTTATTAGCAAAATTCGTGAATCCCTAGACTTAGAAACAATATTCAAAATCACAGCCACCGAAGTTCGGCAACTCCTCAAGGCCGATCGAGTCGCCGTCTATCGCTTCTTTCCCGAATCCGAATGTAATGAGGGCGAAGTAGTCTCAGAAGACGTACTGCCCCTATACAGCCCTTCCTTGGGCGCAAAAGTCCACGACCACTGCTTCGGCGAACAATTTGCCGCCAACTACGCCAAAGGATACGTTCAAGCAGTCACCGACATCTACAAAGCCCGGTTGAGCCCCTGTCACCTCAAAATTCTCAAGCGATTTCAAATCAGAGCAAACTTAGTTGTACCCCTACTGCAAGGGCAACATTTGTGGGGATTGCTGTGCATTCACTCCTGCGGTCAACCCCGCCAGTGGCAAGAAGACGAAATCGAATTTGCCAGACAAGTAGGCGACCATTTAGCAGTTGCCATCTACCAAGCCGAACTGCACTTGCAAACCCAGAGGCAAATAGCACAAATCGAATCCACGCAGCAGAAACTCCGCGACAGCGAGCAAAAATATCACCAAATTCTCGATTCGATCGCCGATATGGTATTAGTCAAAGGCCCCAAAGCCCAAATCGTCTGGGCAAATCAAGCCTTCCGGGACTATTACGGCATGAGTCAAGAGGAACTGCAAGGCATCATAGACGCACCTTTCGCCGAACCTGACCACACTCTCCAGTACATTAAAGATGACGCCTTCGTATTTGAAACCGGACAAACCCTGCAAATTGCCGAAGAACCTGTGACTCGCTACGACGGAGAAGTGCGGCTGTGGAGCACCGTCAAAACACCCATCCGCAATGAAGACGGCCAAATCACAATGACAGTCGGCGTCTCCCGCGACATGACGGAACGCAAAAAAACAGAAGAAGCGGTCAAAGCCAGCGAAACCAAATACCGCAGCCTGGTAGAAACCTCCCAAGACATGATTTGGTCGGTCGATGCGATCGGGCGCTACACCTTCGTCAACCCAGCAGTTAAGTACATCTACGGTTACGAACCAGAAGAAATGATCGGTCGGCCGTTCTCCGACTTTGCGACACCAGAACAAAGCCAGAAAGATTTAGAAGTGTTCGCCCGCCTGTTTGCCGGAGAATCAATTTTCCAGTACGAAACCACCCAAATCGCCAAAGACGGCAGCATGAAACATTTAATGTTTAACGCGATCGCCCTCTACGACGAAACCGGAAACTGCCTCGGCACCACCGGTACAGCCACCGACATTACCGATCGCAAGCGAGCAGAAGCAGCCTTACAACACGCCAACGCAGAACTAGAGCGCAGAGTAGAAGCACGCACGGCAGAACTGCGCCAGACTTTTGCCGCCCTCAGTGCCAGCGAAACCAAGTTTCGGACGATCGCAGCCACCATGCCCGGAGCTTTGTTCCAGTTTTGCAACCGTGACGGAGTTTGGCGCATTGACTACATGAGCGATCGCATCGAATATATCAGCGGCGTCACAGCAGCAGAAATGATGCGAGACATGAATACATTCATTTCCCGCGTCCACCCCGAAGACTTGGAAAGCTACATCGCCTCCGTCAACGAAGCCGTAGAAAACCTTTCCCTCTGGCACTACGAAGGACGGTTAGTCAAGCCCGACGGTGAGATTCGCTGGTGGCAGGGCGACTCCATGCCCACCCGCAGCGAGAACGGCGAAATCGTATTTTGCGGCGTATTGTTCGACATTACCGATCGCAAAGTTGCCGAAACCGCCATCCGCGAGAGCCAGCGGCAGCTAAAAGAAGCCCAGAGAGTCGCCCACGTCGGCAATTGGGAATTCTACCCAGCTACGAATACCGTCACTTGGTCGGAAGAACTCTTCCGCATCTACGGACTCGAACCCGCTGCGGCAGCGCCCAGCGTAGAGCAGCAAATCTCTTTGTACCATCCAGAAGATGTGGAATTGTGGCAAAGGCAAATACAGCAGAGCCTTGAATTCGGCATTCCCTACGATTTTGACTACCGCTTTTACCGTCCCGACGGCACCTTGCGATACCTGAACGCCGTGGGCAAAGCCGAAACCGATGCGAACGGCAAGGTGGTAAAACTGTTCGGTACGGCGCTCGACATTACCGATCGCAAAGCCGCCGAAGCAGCACTACGGCAAGCAGCAGTCGAGTTAGAAGACAGAGTGAGCGATCGCACGGCCGAACTTTCCGAAGCAGTCACGCAATTAGAACAAGAAATTGGCGATCGTAAACAGGCAGAAGCAGCGCTGCTAGTTTCCGAGCAAAACTTGCGAACCATATTTAACAATGTCTACGATGCTATCTTTATTCACGATTTAGAAGGAAACATTCTTGATGTCAATAATCGAATGTTAGAAATGTACGGAGTTACCCGTGAGCAAGCAACAAAATTATCAATTAAAAACGACTATTCAACAGACGACAATCCCATTGAACAAATGGAAGAACTTTGGGAAAGAGTATTAGCAGGCGAAACAGGTCGCGTGGAATGGAAAGCGAGGCGTCCCAACGACGGTTCAACTTTTGATGCAGAAGTTGCCCTGTCCAGAATTCATCTCAACGGCAATCTCAGCATCATTGCAAACGTCCGAGATATTAGCGATCGCAAACAGGCAGAAGCAGAACTCCACCACGCCCAACAGTTTATGGAGTCCGTACTCAAAACCATACCCGTAGGAGTGGTTGCCAAGAATGCCCAAGAACTGCGGTTTGTTCTGTGGAACCCAGTAGCTGAACAGTTACTCGGTTTCAGTGCAGCAGAAGTTATGGGCAAAAATGATTACGACTTTTTCCCAACAGAACAAGCTGATTTTTTTACCGCCAAAGACCGGGAAGTGCTCAACAGCGGGCAAATTGTAGAAATCGCCGAAGAAGAGATTGAAACAAGCCAAGGAGAAACGCGGATATTTCATACCAAGAAAACAGCAATACTCGATGCTGATGGCAAACCGCAATATCTATTAGCTGTCACCGAAGACATTACCGATCGCAAGCGGGGAGAAATTGCCTTGAGGCGATCGGAAGCCCAACTCAAGCAGCAGGCCGAGCGAGAAAAATTGCTCAACAACCTCACTACTCAAATCCGCAATTCCCTCGATTTCGACAGCATCGTTACAGTCGCAGTTAAGGAAATTCGCGCTTTCCTGCAGATCGATCGTTGCAATTTTGCCTGGTATCGCGACGACGGAGAGGAGCCTTTCTGGGAAATTATTAAAGAATCTCGCCTTCGGGAACTTCCCGATTTAACAGGTAGCTATCAAGCTTCCGACTTCGGTCCTGTGGGAGAAAAAGTATTGCAGATGGAAATGCTGCGGGTGGATGATGTCGAAACAGTCGCAGATCCTGTTTGGAAACAAATCGTTCGATCGATGGGCTACCAATCTGTATTAATCATTCCCCTGCAGGCACTTTCTGGGGTAATAAGTGCAGTTAGCTGCTGCTCCTGCTGTTCTGTACGACCCTGGAGCGACAGCGAAGTAGAATTGTTGCAAGCGATTACAGTTCAATTGGCGATCGCTCTCAACCAAGCCGATCTTTACGCCCAGACTCGCAATAAAGCTCTCGAATTAGAACAAACCTTGCAGAAATTAACCAGCACTCAATCGCAGTTAATTCAAAATGAAAAAATGTCAAGTCTCGGTCAACTTGTGGCAGGAGTCGCCCACGAAATAAACAACCCAGTTAACTTTATTTACGGCAATCTCACCCACGCCAACGACTATACTCAAGACTTGCTACACCTGATCGAACTTTACCAAAATCACTATCCCGATCCAGTCCCGGAAATTCAAGAAGAAGTAGACAATATTGAACTAGACTTTCTGATGGAAGACTTGCCCAAGTTGCTTTCTTCAATGAAAGTCGGTGCAGACAGAATTCAACAAATTGTTGCTTCTCTCCGCACATTTTCCCGCATGGACGAAGCGGAAATGAAAGCAGTCAACATCCACGAGGGCATAGATAGCACCCTGATGATTTTGCAGCACCGGCTCAAAGCTAAACACAATCATCCAGAAATTGAGGTGATTAAAGAATACGCTGAACTGCCCTTAGTAGAATGTTATGCCGGACAGTTAAATCAAGTATTTATGAACATCTTGAGCAATGCTTTGGATGCTTTGGAAGAACGGGATCTGCGCCGTTCTGCTGAGGAAATGCGGGAACAGCCCAGCCACATCCGCATCCGCACTGAAATATCGCCAGCGGGCAAGGTAATCATTCGGATTGCTGACAACGGGCCGGGAATACCGGAGACTGTCGGCACTCGGCTTTTTGACCCGTTTTTTACCACTAAACCTGTGGGTAAAGGCACTGGGATGGGCTTGTCAATTAGCTATCAAATTGTTACAGACAGACACAAAGGTTCGCTGAAATGTACTTCTTCGCCGGGACAGGGTACTGAATTGGCGATCGAGATTCCCCTCTAAGCTAATTGTTAATGGGGAATTGGTAAGTTGTAATATCAAATCCGTTAGCATCGGAATGGTAAATTCGAGTTGACGGTTGACTGTTGACTGTTCACTGTTCACGGCGTCAACAGTCAACCGTCAACAGTCAACATCATGTATGAGTGTAACCGGAAATGATATAATTGGCAATTGGCAATTGCGAAAGCGTTACGGTGCGTCAGTTTTGTAATTGTCAACCATATCAAATCCGGTAGCATCGTCCTGATAAAATCCAGTCAATAGTCAACAATTACCGACAATGCAACCGGAATGGATCTAATTCATCTGCGTTAATCTGTGTTTATCTGCCATCATCTGCGGTTTTAAAAAGAGAATTTCTCGGGCCGGTGCATCAGTTTTGAGATTGTGAGTTTGTAGCAAAAATGTCTTCACGGGGTGACGCACAATTTACCAATCTGTCCCTCACTCAGTCCATAATTGCTCTATTACCGAGATTGATCAGCATTTCTGTCACGGTAGAACTGTCCAAAGGTTTAGAAAACCAATATCCCTGAGCTAATTCGCAGTCTAGTTCTCGAAGCTGTGATAATTGTTCGGGTGTCTCTACACCTTCGGCGATCGCATTCAATCCCAAATTGTGAGCCAAAGTTACGATCGCCCGCACAATCTGCAAAGGCTGGCCCCCGTCGTCACCGTTTTCGACGGCCCCTAAGCGGCTCACAAAAGATCGATCGATCTTCAGTGTATCCAGCGGAAAACGGTGCAAGTAACTCAAAGACGAATAGCCAGTACCGAAATCGTCGATCGACAATCGAATATTTCTATTTTTTAATTGGGCTAGCACAATATTGGCTTTCTTGACATTTTCCACGATCGCGCTTTCAGTAATCTCCAATTTTAAACAGCTCGGAGCGCAGCCCGTTTCTGCTAAAATTTCATCGATTTCCTCAATTAAATTCGGAAAACCTAACTGTTTAGGAGAGAGATTGACGCTCATTGTTAATTGCGAAGGATCAATAATTGGTAATTTAAAATTAGGAATTGGTACCTGGGCAGTTGTACTGAACGTAGCCGAAGTATTGGTAATTGGGAATTGGGAATTGGTAATAGATGAGTGGAAATCGGTAATCGGGAATTGGTAACTGGGAATTGGTAATTTTTTACCTATTCTTTCTTTCCTGTGACCAATACTGGGGCTACGCTCAGTAAAAGTTCCGTGTTCCTCATGCCCTGTATCTGTTACATCAGTTAAATTCCCTACATTGCCCGTTGTCCTCTTCCCTGTTGTTACCCTGAGCGAAGTCGAAGCGCCTTCTTCCTTCTTGTTACCCTGAGCAACTTGTCCTGAGTGCAGCCCAAGGGAGTCGAAGGGCCTTGTTCCGACTTCCATTGGACTTCTTCCCTGTTCCTCGGTTAACATTTCTTGCCAAATCCGCAATTGCTGACAAGCTTCCCGCAACACCCAGGCTCCCAGAGGCACGATCAAACCTGTTTCTTCAGCTACAGGGATAAAAGTAGACGGCGGGACTAGACCCCGAACTGGGTGATGCCAGCGCACCAAGGCCTCAAAACCTTCGAGCGCACCGCTGGCGATCGAAACAATCGGTTGGTAGTGCACAATAAAGTGCGAACATTGATCCTTGCTCTCTCCTAATTCCTCCTTGCCCAAAATAGCCAACCGCAGGTCAGTTTCTAACTGCAACAGCGACATAGTTTGGTCGTGCATCGCCAAATTAAACACTTCGTGGCGGGCCTTACCCAAAGCTTTAGCGCGGTACATAGCGATGTCAGCATCGCGTAGGAATTCTTCCGGGTGAGTGTACGGATTCGATTCCCCACTGTCGGTGGCTTCGCCTCGACTGAAAACAATGCCAATGCTAGCGGTGGTAAATACTTCGTGCCCTTCGATATGAAACGGCTTCGTCAGTTCTTTTTGTATCTTTTTAGCTGCGAGGGTGGCGTCGCTGAGGCTCTGAATGTGGTCTAGCAGGATGGTGAATTCGTCTCCCCCCAGCCGGGCGACGGTATCAGAAACCCGGACGCAGGTTTGCAGTCGCTGGGCTAGGGCGATTAGCAGTTTGTCTCCTAAAACGTGTCCTAAAGAATCATTAACTACTTTGAAGCGGTCTAAATCGAGGAAAAGTAAACCAAATTTGTAATCCGGGGACTGATTGGCTCGGCGGATGGCTTGTCCTAGCCTGTCTAGGAACAAAACGCGGTTGGGCAAACCTGTCAGCGCATCGTGAAAAGCGCCGTGCAGCAGTTCCCGTTCTACTCGCTTGCGCTCGGTGACATCTCGGATAATAATCTGGGCGGCGGTTGAGCCTTGATAAGTAGCGGGGATGCCGACAACTTCAACGTCTATTATTTGTCCATCGAACCGAATCAGTTTTTGTTCGGCAAGGTCGATCGGCTGATTTTCTGTCTCGACTAGCCGGATGCGCTCTTTGGCAGTTTCCACATAGTTTGGATGGACGAAATGCAATACGGGAAAGCCGATGAGCGCTTCGGGAGAGATCGCACCGAGGAGTTTCGCGCCGGCAGCATTGATGTAGGCGATTCTCCCTTGACTGTGAACGGCGATCGCTTCGGGAGATAGTTCTACTAAACGGCGATAGCGTTCTTCACTTTCTTTGAGTGATACTATTAACTCGCATCGCTCTTTTTCAGCTTGCTGGCGTTCGACTTCCATTTGGTGAACCGCCAGAATTTTGCCAATACTTTGAGCCATCAATTCTATAATTTCTATCTCCTCATACTTGAACTTCCTTTTTTTTATTTCTGGCGAACTAAAACTTAAAGTTCCGTAGGTTTTATTGTTAACAAATATCGGCGTTCCGATGTAAGATTCTGATTTGCAGCTTTGATAAGCTGGATGTTCGCGCATCTCTATGTCTGCTCCTATATGAGAATACGCAACTGTTTTGTTGAGCTTAATGACTGCGGCGCAGTAAGTATCGCTGAGGTTCAATTCTAAGCCTCGCACGAAGTATCCTAAATCTGTTTTCGCTGCTTGGACAATAAAAGTTTCGCTCTCAACTTCAGCCATGATCCCTATAGAAAGTCCAAACATCAAACAGCCTGCTGTTAGATAATCGTCAACCAGTTCTTCAAAGTTTTGATAATGATAAGTTGTAATCCGGTGCAAGTGTTTGAGATTAGCGCTAAAAGCTGCTAAAGCTTGAGACTTTAAAAATAATTCTTCTTCCGAGCGCTGGCGGTCGGTAATGTCTGTTTGTACTCCAATAAAGTGGGTTAAGTGTCGCCGCGAGTTGTAAATCGGAGCGATCGACAGTTCGTGCCAAAAAGGCGTGCCGTCTTTCCGAAAGTTGCGTAATATAACTTGAGCTTCTCTCCCTTCTTCAATCGCAATTCGCAATTGTTTGGCAGCGGGGCTGTCAGTGTCTGTACCCTGCAAAAAACGGCAATTTTTGCCCATTAACTCGTCTCTGCGATAACCCGTAATCCGCTCAAAACTGGGATTGACATAAATAATCGGATTATCTGCAACGGTTGCGTCGGTGATTGCAATGCCGTTGCTGCAACTTTCGATCGCCCGTTCCATCATTTGTAAGCGCTCTTGCGATCGAATCCGCTCGATCGCCGCAGCTAACACGTTGGCGATCGCTTCTACAAAATAAACATCATCTTGACTGAAAACCCGCCTTTGGCTGGTATGAACCCCCAAAATGCCCCAGGCCTGCGAGGAGGAACTGTTCGTTGGTTCTGCTTGTCCCCAGTTGCTCCCCAGTCCTCGATTGCCGGGAATGATCACAGTAACGCCGCTGACAGCGCGGTGGTTGTGCAGCAGCGGCAACTCGCTAAAGCGTGTTTCCACCCGCAAATCTTCCACGATTGTCGGTTCACCCACTCGCAATGTGTAACCTGCTTGCGATCGGGCAGAAGCGGCAACAGTAGCGCTGCCGACGAGGCCTGGCTGCCAGCCAACCCCCGCTCGCAGGAGAAAAGCATGACCAGAGGGCAACAGTTCTAACAACTGACAATAATCAACGTCCAGGGTTTGAGCAATTAAAACCGCAGCTTTGTCCATCAGTGCGGACAAATCTGTTTCGGCCAGGGCCTGCTGCCCCAAGTAAGCGACGGCAGCTTGCTGGCGGGCCCGCGAGTGGATTGACGTGAGCAATTCCTGCTCCTTGGCGGCCGCTCGCTTCCGATCCGTAATGTCGCTGAACACCGACAGAACAGCTTTCCCCGACACCAATGTCAGATACCGCATCGATACACTTGCCCAAAATAGCGTGCCGTCAGCTTTTTTAAGCCGGATTTCTGTCTCGCGGACGTGTCCGTTGTGGGCGAGTCGCAACAGCAATTCTTGGCGCTCTGCAGGTTTGTGGTACAGCATTTCGGCTTTTTGGCGGTCGATCGACTTGAATCCTGTGAACCCGAAAGCCTGACGGCATAAATCATTGCTATAAAGAATTGTGCCGTCCGCCAGACTGCTCACGATCAGGGGCATCGGCATCGAGTTGGCGATCGTCAGCAGTAATTCTTTGGTTCCTTGCAGCTCTTTGTACAAATCTGGCTTGGAGGCCCAGCCGTGAGAGTCTTCAGAGTTTTCAGGGATAAAACTTTCCATTTTTCAATCTATCCATTAGCAGGACAACTTTTTTAAACTTGTGGTAAATGACGATTTCAGACGCAGAGCATTAGTAACAACTGAAGACTTAATTTCATTTGTCAATCAGTAAGATTACTCAAAAAAACAGCTTTTCTAGGAGTAGAAAATTCGCGATTTGGGAGTGGGTAGGCATAAATATGGCGCTTGGCATGATTCCTCGATCGCGCCAATCTGAGTTTTGTACCCATAATCAGAATAAATTCTGAGCATAATTGCTCATTGACAAATGCTTCCCTAGCTTGAGTTGTCAGGGATGGATGCAGAGGACGATCAAAAGTACCCCACAACACATTAATCTTAACCACAACAATGCAACTGAAGGCCTCTAAACTGCTCGGCAGGAGTTTGATATTTTGCACTCCCGGTGAAGAACACATCTCTCTTTGGTATGACAATCTACTGTTTTTAAAGTTGCGTTAAGTTTTTATGTAGAGCGAGGTACTTTACCCAATGTGCAGCGGAAGCTCCTAATCTAAAAAGTAAAGTCATCTGCTTGCCAACCACTGAAACTATCCCAGGAGAGAGGAGAAATGCTTGAATCTTACCGCCGTAACGCTGCCGAACGGGCAGCTTTGGGAATTCCCCCGCTGCCGCTAGACGCCCAGCAAACGTCGGAACTGTGTGAACTGCTGAAAAATCCGCCGGCTGGAGAAGAAGAAACCTTAATAGAATTATTGCGCGATCGCGTCCCACCCGGAGTAGACAGCGCCGCCTACGTCAAAGCTGGTTTTTTAACCGGTATTGCTAAAGGCGAAATCCACAGCCCCCTAATTGCTCCCAAATGGGCAGTTTACCTGCTGGGGACAATGATGGGCGGTTACAACGTGCAATCTTTAATCGATTTGCTCAATCCCACTGCCGAAATTGCAATTCCCGCCACCGCCGCCCGGGCACTGAGCAAAACGTTGTTAGTATTCGATGCTTTCCATGACGTTATAGCTTTGTCTGATACCAATCCCTATGCCAAGCAGGTAGTCGATTCTTGGGCGGATGCCGAGTGGTTTACGGGTCGTCCTGTGTTGCCAGAAGCGATTACCGTTACAGTCTTCAAAGTTCCTGGAGAAACCAATACTGACGACTTGTCGCCAGCACCTCATGCTACCACGCGGCCGGACATTCCCCTACACGCTTTGGCGATGCTGGAAAGTAAGATGCCAGGATCTTTGCAAACCATTGCAGATTTGAAGCAAAAAGGCCATCCGGTAGCCTATGTTGGTGATGTTGTCGGTACCGGTTCTTCGCGGAAATCGGCGATTAATTCCGTGCTGTGGCACATTGGCAATGATATTCCGTTTGTGCCGAACAAGCGCAGCGGCGGTTATATTTTAGGAAGTGCGATCGCCCCGATTTTCTTCAATACCGCTGAAGATTCCGGCGCTTTGCCGATCGAATGCGATGTCTCCCAAATGGAAACAGGAATGGTAATTACCATCCATCCCTACAAAGGCGAAATTACCAACGAAGCCGGAGAAATCATCTCCACCTTCACCCTCAAACCCGACACAATTCTAGACGAAGTTCGCGCCGGTGGTCGAATTCCGCTATTAATTGGACGCACTTTAACAGACAAAACCCGCGAAGCTTTAGGACTAGAACCTAGCACTATTTTTACCCGTCCTACAATCCCAGTAGATACAGGCAAAGGCTTCACTTTAGCACAAAAAATGGTAGGGAAAGCTTGCGGTTTGTCCGGCGTTCGTCCCGGTACATCTTGTGAACCAGTCATGACAACAGTCGGCTCGCAAGATACCACCGGGCCGATGACTCGGGACGAATTGAAAGAACTTGCTTGTTTGGGATTTAGCGCTGATTTGGTAATTCAAAGTTTCTGCCACACCGCCGCTTATCCAAAACCAGTTGATGTCAAAACTCACCATGAATTGCCCGATTTCATGGCAGAACGCGCCGGCATAGCTTTGCGCCCCGGAGACGGCATTATTCACTCTTGGCTGAACCGAATGTTATTGCCGGATACAGTGGGAACTGGCGGCGATTCTCACACTCGTTTTCCTTTGGGAATTTCCTTCCCTGCAGGTTCGGGATTGGTGGCATTTGCGGCGGCCTTGGGCGTCATGCCTTTGGATATGCCGGAATCGGTTTTAGTGCGGTTCAAAGGTGAATTGCAGCCGGGAGTAACGTTGCGGGATGTTGTGAATGCCATTCCCTATGTAGCAATTCAAAAAGGTTTGCTAACCGTCGCGAAACAGAACAAGAAAAACATCTTTTCTGGGCGGATTATGGAGATTGAAGGTTTGCCCGATTTGAAGGTCGAGCAGGCTTTTGAATTGACAGATGCGACGGCCGAGCGTTCTTGCGCTGGATGCACGATTAAATTGAGCGTGGAGACTGTTTCCGAGTACATTCGCTCCAATGTCGCGCTGCTGAAAAACATGGTGGCGCGGGGCTATCAAGATGCGCGGACGATGATGCGCCGGGTGGCTAAGATGGAGGAATGGCTGGCAAATCCGGTGCTGATGGAGGCGGATTCTGATGCGGAATACGTTGAAATCATCGAAATCGATCTGAACGAGATTAAAGAACCCATTGTGGCTGCTCCCAATGACCCGGATAATGTTAAGTTGTTGAGTGAGGTTGCGGGCGATCGGGTTGACGAAGTATTTGTCGGTTCTTGCATGACAAATATCGGTCACTACCGCGCCACTGCAAAGGTGTTGGAAGGTGCAGGCGAAGTCAAAACTCGCCTGTGGATTTGTCCGCCAACTCGGATGGACGAACAGCAACTCAAAGAAGAAGGTTATTACAGCATTTTTGGAGCCGCTGGAGCGCGTACAGAAATGCCCGGTTGCAGTCTTTGTATGGGCAATCAAGCGCGGGTTAAAGATGCGACAACGGTTTTTTCAACTTCTACTCGTAACTTTAACAACCGCATGGGCAAAGATGCACAAGTTTATCTCGGTTCGGCGGAATTGGCGGCAGTTTGTTCGCTGTTAGGTCGCATTCCTACAGTCCAAGAATACAATGACATTGTGTCGAAGAGAATCGATCCTTTTGCTGGTGATTTGTATCGATATTTGAATTTCGATCAAATTGCTGGTTTTGAGGATGAAGGTCGAGTGATTGCTTTGGAAGATATGCCTCGCATTGAGGATCTTTTGGGGATTCCCGATGGTGTATTGAGCAAGTAATTTCGTCGAAACTCAGCGAACTGCTTATCTTGAAACGCAGATGAACGCAGGTGTACGCAGATGAATTTTATCTGCGTTCATTTGTGTTAATCCGCTGACATCTGCGGTTACAACAAATCCCAGAATCTCCATGAATCATCCCCCGTTTTTTGTTTAAAATATAAGTAGAGGCGAGTTCGATCGCCAGTCTCTAATTCCGATCCAGGATATCGACCTGCCAATCCCTATAAATCCGCTTGAGGAGAAAAAAAGTATGTCTGAACGAGCTTTAATCACTGAAAACCCAGAGACACCAACTTCAGTGCCCGAAATTCGCATTGGTAATGAAATGGTAGAGTTTCTCAGTGTAATTCAGCAAACTCCGAGAGAATATTGGCCTAATTTGCTTAAAATGATGAGGTTATTTCTGGAAACTGTGACAGTTAAGCCAGGATTGTCGGAACCCGCCGAGACACCTGAAAATGTAGATTTTACTAAACTGTCGAAGGAGAGCAGTATCAACAGAAATCAAGCTATGAGCAGAGTAATGCTAGCGGGGATAAAGGAGGGAAATGAGGATAACGAAAAACCAGAAATTATCGATCCTTTACAGCAGCACGAAGCTCTGAGCAAGCTGTTACAGTCTTGGGTAGATGATGGAGATGAACAGGAACAAACTGAAACCGCTGAAGTTCTCCGCAAGGCACTAGAAGAAAACCCGGTGCATATATAGTCCATGAGCAGAATAGTTTTCTTAGATTCTGGGCCTTTAGCAATTGTTACAAATCCCAAAGCCGCCTCTCCTTTATCTCAAGAGGGTAAAGTCTGGCTGCAATCTTTGCCGCTAAAAGGTTACATTGTCATGCTTCCTGAAATTGCTGACTATGAGGTGAGGCGCGAATTAATTCGTGCAGGTAAAACGGCAGGTATTAGACGACTCGATCAACTTAAATCGCAAATCCCCTACCGTCCTTTGACTACCGAGGTAATGCTTCTAGCGGCTCAGTTGTGGGCGGATGCAAGAAACAGAGGAAAGACAACAGCAGAACCCAATGCACTTGACGGGGATGTGATTCTGGCGGCTCAAGCAATATTGGAAGTAAATGCAGGCAATGAAGTGGTGATTGCGACAACAAATGTGGGTCATTTGTCTCAGTTTGTGGATGCTCGCGAATGGCGATTAATCTCATGAAGCTGGATTCTGGGATAAAAACTCAGGAATGAACTCGTTAGCGAAGGTTGCAGAAGCCGATCGCACTTACGCACTTACGCACTTAGCCAATCCCTGCTATACTTTGAACTACAGATATTTTGACAGACACCGTTGGCGAGATAAATAGGATGGTGGAAACAGTGGACACAATCGAAAAAATTGACGATCGCACACAAACCCGCTACTGGGGTCAAGTTACAGTAATAGATGCGGGCGATCGTTATAAGATCAATCGCATTGAAGTCAAGCCGGGGCATCACATCAGCACCCAAATGCACTATCACCGCAGCGAGCACTGGGTTGTCGTCTCCGGTACCGCTAAAGTTATCTGCGATGACAAAGAGACGATTCTCATGCAGAAACAGTCAACCTACGTTCCCATGAATACTGCTCACCGCGTAGAAAATCCAGGCGTTATTCCCCTGGTGATGATCGAAATCCAAAATGGTGAATACCTCGGCGATGATGACATTATCCGCTTCGCCCAAGATTCTCACGAGGAAGATTGATCCGAGATCCAAATATGAAGCCATCGCAGACGCTAAGGAAAAGCTTCGCACACCGAACAATCATCTACGCTACGCAGCGATCGGAAACAAGATAAGTCCTACAATTAAAAATTTAGGGGCAATTTCATAATTGCCCCTACCTTATTATACTAACTTTGTTAAGCACCAGAATTTGATATAGCAATTGGCGATCATCCTACGGCAAAGAAGCGTTTTTCAAATCTACATTTGCCATATTGGCATTCTTTAAATTAGCACCTGTCAAGTCCGAACCGTTCAAATTTGCACCGTTCAAATTTGCATTAGTCAAATTTGCATCCCGCAAGTTGACTCCCTGTACGTCTATTCCCGACAAACTGCCACCTTTGAGGCTGACATTAGCTAAATTCGCTACAGACTGGCGAGCATTTCTCAGGTTTGCACCCGCCAAATTGGCGCTTTCTAAATTAGCGCCGATTAAATTAGCACTGGTGAGGTTGGTATTTTTCAAACTCGCAATCACTAAACCCGCCAAACTCAGATTAGCGCGGCTCAAATCAGCACTCTCCAAATTAGCCCCGTGCATTTTAGCCGCAATTAAACTTGCACCTTGCAATTTAGCTTGTTTCAGATTTGCTTCATTCAGTTTGGCTTCGTTCAAATTTGCACCGTTCAGGTTCGCACCGCTCAGGTTCGCACCGCTCAAATCTGCGCCAGTCAAATCAGTACCAGCAAGCTGCGCTCCTGTCAAGTCACATTGGCTACATTTTTTAGTTTCTAATAATTGCTTGACGTGCGATACGTTTTCTGCCTTTACTCCCGAGGCACAACCGATCGCAATCAGCAGCCCTGTTGTTGTTAAAATCCCAAGTTTCATATACCCACCCTCAGCAATATCTCTCTTTAATAATATCGCACATTATTAAAGAGGGTTGGGTGATCAGTCTCTTTGATAAACTGTGACAATCATCACCCTATTGTGTACACAATATGCAATAATTATTGACGTTTCACCTCCTGGAAATTCTTGTAAAGAATTATTGCTTTTTCAGGAACCAAAAAGGAAAAGATTGCGTCGGTTCGAGACGGACGCCGGTAATGCTGTTCTGAGCAAACGTATAGTCCTTATCTTGCCAAAGAGGGATGAAAGGTACATCTTGACCCAGTATGTCTTGAATTTCGCCAAATAGGGCTTTGCGGGTTTCAGGGTTTGTTTCTTTGCGCTCCTTGTCGATCAGTTGATTTACCCGATCGCTATAATAAAACGAACCCTGACCTTGACTTTGACCTTTGGAGCAGCCCTCAGCCTCGGAACCTGTCGCACAATCTAAAAACGGGTGAATGTAATTGTCAGCGTCAAAAAAGTCCGCAGACCAATCCACTAAAACCGCAGGATAAATTCCCTTCTCTATGTTTTGAAACAAAGTCGGAGATTCCACGCTGTTAATTTCTACCTTCATTATCCCGTCCATTTTGAGTTTAGCTTGCGCCTCCATCATGCTCACCACTAAAGCTCGTTTTGTGGAAGATGAAGCATACCAAATTGGCAGAACGAAAGGATTGGTGGCCGAGTACCCCGCTTTCGTTAAAAGTTCCTTAGCCTTTGTCGTGTTGGCATCACCGTAGAGTTCTTTAAAAACAGGTTTTTGAACGTCGAAGTTTGTGGGAATCAGACTGTAAAGCGGTTGTGCTTGTCCCCGCAGTACGCGCTCGTTAATCACCGGGCGATCCATCACTGCTGCGATAGCCTGTCTGACTTCTAACTTGTCCAGCGGTTTAGACTTGGTATTCAGCGTTATGTAATTAACCGTACTGCTTTCCCCCGCGATTTCCTGCCATTTCCCTTTTTTTGCTCCCTCGTCCAAGCTTTGAACTTGGTCTGCATCCATAGACAAATAAGCCACATCAACTGCACCAGTCTGAAAAGTATTGAACAAATTTGACGAACTAGAAAGCAGCAAAATGTCAATTCCTTGATTAACCGGCTTTTCCCCCCAATACTTGTCAAACACGTCAAACTTGACAGAATCGCTGCCGTACTTCGCCAGCTTGTAACGTCCAGTTCCCACAAACGTATCGGGTTTAAATTTACCCTGTCCAATCTCGTATGCTTTCGGAGAAACAGCACACATACCGGAAAATGTCAACAGGGAAGGAAAAGCAGAAAAAGGCTTTTTGAGTTGAAAAGTTAATTCGTATTCGCCCGTGGCTTTTACCGATTCTACTGCATCGCTCAACAACATAGCCGGACTGCCACCATTTTTGATAAACCGCTGCAAGGAAAATTCCATTGCGGCGGCGTTAAACGGTGTGTCGTCGTGAAAAATAACGCCTTGACGCAAGGGGATTGTATATGTCAATCCGTCTTGGCTAACTTTTGGCATTGCTGTCGCTAAGTGGGGGATTAACTCTGTAGTTCCCGACTTGTAAGTGTAGAGAGTGTCGCCCAAATTTCGCAGCAATTGTCCTGATAAGGTTTCGTAACCGTCCGCAGGGTCGATCGTCCGTAATTTCAAGGTTGTGCCAATAGTAACGCGGTTATTAGCATTTTCGCCGCTCGCAGTGACCGATGGACGTGTTCTTTGTCCACAACTTGCAGTTAACAAGCAGCACATAAAGAACAGAGCTATTGCTTTAATCACTGAAGGTTTTATACGTATTCTAGGCTGGTGCTTGTTAATTCCCATCGTCTTTTTTTGACACTCCAAATTATTGATTATATTATCAGGACTTACGCACTGTTAGACTAGAAACCGGATTTATTTGTAGATTCTCCTCTAATACAAATATCGCTGCCTAGCCACAGCAACTTAAAAGCTTGGTGATGTTTGAGCGGTTTGATCTCTTTCGGCTCAATCTTTATAGCTTGCTGGGTCATGAGTGTTCTTGCTAAGAAGTGCGACGATCGTCTTAATTAATTGATCCGGTTCGATCGGCTTTGCCAGATGTCGGTTAAATCCAGCTTGCAAAGCTTGCTGTTGATTAAACTCTCCCGCATAGGCAGTCAGGGCGATCGCGGGAATCAGCCCACCCCGTTCTGGCGGCATGGCTCGCACTTGTCGCAACAGCATATAGCCATCCATCCCCGGCATTCCAATGTCGCTCAACAGGACATCTGGCTGGAAATTAGCCAACGCTGTGAGGGCTTCTTGAGCGACAGCAATAGTCAGTACCTCTGCACCTGCATCTTCTAGCAAAAAAGAAATCAACTCTCGCATATCCGGCTCATCATCTACCACAAGTATCCGCATCCCCGATAACGGTTCATCCGCAGTCGATCGTTCCGAAAGTCTTGCAAAAGAGTTTTCTTCTCTTACCTTCCCTGATAGGGGCAGTCTTACAGTAAAGGTAGCTCCTAACCCTTCACCCTGGCTCTGGGCCCCAACGGTGCCACCGTGCAGTTCGACTAGATGCCGCACGATCGCCAGCCCCAATCCCAAGCCACCAAACTTGCGGGTTGTAGCGCCATCTTTTTGCCGGAAGTAGTCAAACACGTAGGGTAAAAACTCCGGTGCGATGCCAATCCCTGTATCCGTTACAGTAATTTGAGCCTGATTGCCAACACGAATCAAATTCACCTCAACGCGCCCCCCGGCTGAAGTAAATTTGACCGCATTGGAAACAAGATTCCAGACTACTTGCTGCAAACGGCCCGAATCCCCCAAAATTTGTCCGATCTGAGGATCTAACACAGTCCGAATATCAATGGATTTGGCAACAGCAGCCAAATTGACAGTTTCGATCGCCGATTCCACAGTTAAAGCTAAATCGACTGGACGAATATTAAGACTGAGCTTGCCTTGGAGAATTTTCGAGACATCAAGCAAATCTTCAATCAATTCACTTTGCAGCTTGGCATTGCGTTCGATCGTCGCTAACGCCTGTGCAGTTTTGGCCGCATCCAGCTTGCCAGTTTGCAGCAGCTTTGTCCACCCCAGGATCGGATTGAGGGGCGATCGCAATTCATGGGATAGAACCGCTAAAAACTCATCCTTGATCCGATTTGCCTGTTTTAGCTGTTCCGCTTGCTGCTGCAGTGAATCGTTCAGGTTTGCCCGTTCCAGGGCGATCGCGATTTGGTCACAGATAGAGCCCAGCAGCTCGATTTCTGCAGGCGTGAAGTGCGTCCGAGTCAGACTGGCAAATGAGAGCGTCCCTAATAACCGCCCTTGAGCAATTAACGGTTGACCCACGTAAGCCGTGATGCCCAGTTCAGAGGCGGCTTTAGCATTCGGATGAGTGGAAAGTTCGGCTTGATTCAAGACAAGTTGCTGCTGCGTTTGGGCAACCAGTCCACAGAGATATTCCCCTAATTCGATCCATGCGATCGCCTGCGCCCTTTCTTCAGAGATGCCATCATAGTTTCTCAAATGCAGCATCGGGCGGTTGTCTTTTTCTTCGACCATGAAGTTGTAGTAAGAGTGCAGATCGAGTTGCACTGCAAGTTTGCGGAATAGCGTGTCCATCAAAGCCAGAGGCTGTTCTGTCTGCATCAGATCGCGGGTAGTTTCATACAGTAATTGCAGTCGCTCACTCGCTTGCCGTTGTGCGGTCTTGTCCTGCATTATTTTGACAAATCCCTGCGGACAATCCGCTTCGTTAAGCAGGGGCATCATCAATCCACTGGCCCAAAAGCGATTCCCATCTTTGCGGATGTGCCAGCGTTCGTCTTCTGCCCGTCCTTGAAGTAGAGCCGTTTGCCTCTCGTACTCGGCTTGTCCTTGTTCGTTATCTTCGGGTGTGAAGATCATCCGACTCGAGCAACCAATTGCTTCTGTCTCGGTATAGCCCAACAACCTTTCTGCCCCTGAGTTCCAACTGGCAATGATGCCGTTAAGGTCGATGGTGAAGATGGCATAATCTTTGGCGCTTTCAATGATCAGACGGAGGCGGGATTCACTCTCGCGCAGGGCTTCCTCAGCTTGCTTGTGGTCTTCAATATCAACACAGGAGCCGATGTAGCCCAAGAACTCACTTTCCAATCCGTAGCGAGGAACAGCTTCATCCATAACCCAACGGTATATGCCATCACAGCGTTTCAAGCGATATTCCATCTTGAACGGTTGACGGGCATCAAAGGCAGTCACATACGTGTCTAAACACCGATCAAGGTCGTCGGGGTGGACTCCTTCTGTCCAACCATTGCCCCTTTCTTGCTCGATCGTCCTTCCCGTAAAGTTTAGCCACGGGAGGTTGAAGTAATAACAGAGTTTATCGGTGCCCGACATCCAAATCAGCACAGGGGCAGCATCTGCCATCAGCCGGAACCGTTCCTCACTCTCCCGTAGTGTGGCTTCGGCTTGTTTGCGATCGGTGATGTCGTTGACCAGTGCTACAAACCCTTCAACTTTTCCCTGGCTATTGAAGCGGGGAACATAGGTCGCATTGATATAACGGGTTCCACCATCTTTGTAGGGAATTTGGCTTTCAAAGGTCACTTCCTGTCCTGCCAAGACTTGCTCAACATAAGGACGAATCCCTTCATAGCCAGTTTCGCCTAAAACCTCTTGGAGGTGCTTGCCATAGATTTCCGCTGCCGGATGTCCAAACCATTCTTCATATGCTCGATTGTTGAAGCGATAGCACTGACCTGAGTCTACAAAGGAAATTAAGGCAGGCACGGCATTGGTAACTAAACGAAGTTCTGTTTCTCGTTGTTGCAATACCTCCTCGGCCAGTTTTTGATCGGTGACATTTCGGAAATAAATGGTAATCCCGTTGGCGGCAGGGTAGGTGCGAACCTCATACCACCGATCGTGATCGGGATAAAAAGCCGTGACTGAAAAAGCCACGCGCTCGTTTGCCACGCGCCGATGAACCCGCTCAAACTCGCTGCCATTGAGCCCTGGGAATTCTTCCCAAAAATTCTTCCCAATCAGAGCGCCCGGAGCGCGGTCTAGCAGAATTTCCGCTGACCGATTCACGTAAGTGAAACGCCAATTCTCATCAAGGGAAAAGAATCCATCATCAATACTCTCTAGAATGTTGCGACTCTGCTCTTCGCTTTGACGCAACGCTTCTTCGGCTTGTTTGCGATCGCTGATGTCGATTAATACGCCGCGCATCGAAATTCTGACGCCATCAGCGTTGTAGGCGCAATCGCCCTTTGCCAAAATCCAACGAACGGTGCCATCTGCCCACAGCGTCCGATACTCAATTTCAGTATGCGGTTGATTCGCTTTTAGCTCCGTGATCACGGTGTGAACGAATGGGCGATCGTCGTGATGCACCGCTTCTAAAAACACCTGCATCGACATTGCCGTATCTACGGGTAAACCAAACATCGCTTTGGCTATGTCCGTAAAACTCAGCGTGTCAGTTTCTATATCCCAATACCACAAACCCAAATTGCCGCCTTCGGAAGCCAGTCGGAGCTGTTCTTCGCTCTCGCGCAACGCCTGGAACGATCGATCGCGCTCGAAGGCGATGCTGGCAACTTGGGTGCCGAACTCGGCGAGTTTATATTCCCAATCCGTCGGCATCCGCGCCTCGCTAAAGCACAGCATCAGCGATCCCAGAGGTATATTGTCCTGCCTGAACACGGGCTGAGAATGACAGGCTAGAATGCCATGAGCCACGCATAAATTTCGCCATGCTTGCGACCAGCGATCGTCGTTGGCAATGTCGGCGCAGGTCACGGACTGACCGCTATATACTGCTTCGCCACAGGTTCCAATGCACAAATCGTTAATGGGAGCATCTTGAAGTCCTTCACCAAAAGACGGTGGAAAGTCTGGAGTAATTGATCTCTTAAACGTCAGCCGCTGAGCATCGGCTAGCAGGAAGCAGGCGCGGGTACCGGGATTCAGCCTGGATACTGAGTCACACACGGCTGCCAGACAGTCTTCGAGGGGCTGCCCGAATGCGATCGACTCCAACAGTCGTGTCTGCTCGATTAGCAGGAGTTCTGCCTGTTTGCGATCGGTAATGTCAGCAACCAAAACGGTCAGTCCACTGGGCGAAGGGTAAATTCGATAGTCATGCCAACCCTTCCAAGGTGAGTAGAGATAATCAAACTGGAGTGGCGTTTGTTCGCGCATTGCCCGATGAAACTGCACATAAGCATCGGTGTCAACTGTCGCCGGAAATAGCTCCCAAACGTTCTGACCCAGAATCGCTGACCGCGGCATTCCAACCATTTCACAGTAGCGATCGTTGGCATAGGTGTAGCGCCAATCGCGATCGAGGATGTAAAACCCATCGTTGATGGTAGAAAGTACCGTTTCTAGTTGTTCTTTTGCCTCAGTCGCCGCAGCTTGTGCTGCTTCGCCGCGCACCTGTTGTTCTACTTCCATTGACTGCTGTAAATTTTGCAAGGCTGCTTTCGCGTTTTTTATAGCAGTGCGCCACGATTGATTGAGTGAAGCGATCAATCCTGCCGCGAGCAAAAACATACCAATCCGAAGAATTGTCTCTACATTAACTATCTGTAAAGAATAGAACGGCTCAATAAAAAAATAGTTAATTGCCAGCGTGGATAAAATTGTTGCCAGTAACCCAGCCCCGAAACTGCCATACCAGCTACTCACTATCACCGCGATGAAAAACAGGGGTGTCGTGGTTGGGTAGATCCACGGTAAAAGCGATCGGGTTAGCGCCAGTGCCAGAGCCACGGAGAGGGTGGCCACACCATAGGGAAGTAGTCGAATATCTCTGAAAATGCTGTTGATTCCCTCTACACTCACCCTTTTTACTCCTTATCCGAAAAATATCTTGCTCGCTGTGCCTTACTGCATTCGCCGTTGCATCTGGCGAATCACCTAACTCATCCAGCAATATCTAAATTTGCTTGAGTGCCAAGCGAGAAGGCGTAGCGTGTCCATTTTCCCAACGATTAATCGGGGTAAGGTCATACCTAATTCATTCGCCAACTTTTTCTAAGACAGGTTTAGCGCTGGCCGCCGTTCTCGCAGCAAATTACCGATCGCTGGTTTTTGTTCCCTAAGCCGTTCTATTTTGACAACCCTCAGAAGTAACAAGTATCAAGCTATTTATATTTTACACCTTTGACAGATTCCAGAGGTCAGTTACCCCCCTCAAGATATATTTTAGTTATACTAGCTTGAAAATATAAACGTTTCACCTTAAAAACCAGTGTCGTACCGGGGACGATTCGGCTTTTATTGAAAGTCTCTGGGTTGTGCCTAAAAGCTCGATTGTTGATGATGTTGTGGCTGATTTTAAACACGCGACAGACTTCTGTTTTTTTCATCCCAGAAAGCTCTCAGGGCTTGGATGACTTTGTGACGTAGTAGATTGTAACTGTATGGTTTGGCCGTGAGGGGAGTGAACACTATTAAGACGAGGGACTATCTCTAGTATCTTTCCTAACAGCCTTGGCGACTGTTATATTATTTAAATTCAACCGACTTGATATGAATCTTGATTCATAACTCCGCTCAAAAATGGATACTTGCTTTCTGCCAGAAGTCGTAAGCAGCTCAATTTTTTATACCAAACTTTAATCTCCCAGATTCATCTGTGGAGTATATCTACAATCTACAATTTACAATCTACAATCAACTAAATTCCTTTAAGGAGCGATCGCCAATCCCGACAGCGTTTCAGGTAAATGCGAGCTACATGATCGCTGGGATTTGTTCGCAAACACTCTTCAAATAATTTTCCTGCTTCTCGGAATTCCTTCCGTTCGCACAGTAACATAGCTTCATTATATACAGACAAATTTGCTAGCTTTGCCGACAAACTTTCCGGCGGATCTGCATCAAATACCTCATAGACTACGACATATTGAGATTTTCCTTTTACCTGTACTTTATCCACAATTCTAATAGCATAATCTGTGGGATTTCGCAACCGTTCCAAAGTCTGCTGAGAAATTAATAGAGGTACGCCGTAATCTTTGGTCAGTCCTTCAATGCGAGATGCTAAATTAACAGCATCGCTAATCACAGTGCTGTCCATTCGGCTTGTACCCCCGACTGTCCCCAGCATCAAAGAACCGGAATTAATGCCAATGCCAATTTTAATCGGGACGTAGCCGACGCCTTGACGGTATTCGTTATAATTCTTCAGGATATTTAGCATTTCAATACCCGCTTTCACTGCATCATCTGCAAAGTCACTAAACAAAGCCATAATTGCATCGCCGATGTATTTGTCAATAAACCCGTTATTGCTAGTAATAGCAGACTCCATCCGTGAAAGGTAAGCGTTGATAAATTTAAAATTTTCTTGGGGAGTCATAGTTTCTGAAAGCGTCGTGAAGTCTCGAATATCCGAAAATAGCACCGACATTTCCTGCTGCACTTGGTCGCCTAAATGGACATCTATAATACTTTCATATCCCAACAGATTTAGAAATTGGTGTGGCACAAATCTGCCGTAGGCATCAGTTAAGTCTGATTCGGCATCCAGAGATTTTTCTAGATTTTGGTTGAGATCAAATAGTTTCTTAATAAATAAATGGCGATCGGCTTCAGCTTCTTTGCGTTCCGTGACATCTTGAAAAACTGCGATCGCAAAAGCAACGTTGCCACCATCGTCAAAAATTGGCGTTCCCCAAATCTCTAGGGGAACTTTCTTGTGGGGTTGATAAATTTCCAGATCATCAGCCGTCGCGTTTTCGCCCCTCAAAGCTCGGACGATCGGCAAATTCTCGAAAGGGTAAATAGTCTCAGTTCCCGCGATATAAATTTGATAACTTTCTGACAAATCCTCCACTGAATTTAAGGGCAAAGCTCCTTGGCCGAGTAACTGGTGCCCGGCGTTATTTACGTAGTAAGGTTGGCCTAGAGAATCCAGCACGAGCACACCTATGGGAATCGCTTCTAGAAATTGAGCTAGCTTAATTTCACCTTCGCGCACGGCCTCGAATGCGCGAGAGCGTAACTCAGTTTCAACCGTATCAGAATGTTCAGCAGTAGTTTCCAGCAAGATTTCCAGATCCGCTTTTTCCTCCTTCAAGTCTTCCACTTGCTGGCGCAATCTTTCTATCTCTAAAAGTAGCTGTTCTCTAGATGTTTGTTCTTCCAGCATAACTCGAGAATTGGCGCCTCGACTAACAAAAATTGCTCAACATCTCGCACCCTAAAATTAATCGTGTTTCTATATAAATTCCAACTGCAAACCAGGCATCAGGCGCTGGAAATTCCTCAAAGATTTACCGTGCCAAGCTATGCTTTGAGAGCCTTGTACCGCCATTTGCACCTTGGCTGTTTTGCGGATCTCGATAATAAACTTTGATAGCATATTGATGCCCGAACTGTTCAAAAATTCTAACTGCTGCAAATTGAGGGTAATTTTAGTCGGTTCCAAGTCGGCAACCTTGGTCAGAAACTGCGCTATCGGCGCGTACTCTGCAGGCCCGCTCAGCCTTAGAGATCCAATAAAAATCACGGTTGCCGTTGCTGGATCGTAACAGATCTCGTAATCTTCTGTATTAATTTCCATAGCCACACAAAAAAGTCCCTTAGATATTATCGATCGCCAGCGTTGCTTATACTGTTAATTGCACCATAGTTGTGACCGCAATTACTTCAGGGTCTTTGTGCAAAGTCTCGAATTTCCAGCCAAGTTTGGCGGTATAATCGGTGAGCATGGTCAACAAACCCAATCCAGAATTGGTACAGTTGTCGTCAGCAGCATTTTTTTCCAACCGCTGAAGGTAAAGTTCGCTTGGTTCCGAGGTCAGCAACTCCTGAATATAAGCCTGAAACTTTTCCACAGCTTGCGGAGAGATGCTGTTAGCAACTGAGAAAATCACTCCGTCGCTCTCTAATTGCAGTTTAATATCGATCGGGTACTCCGAGGTTTCATCATTAAACTTCATGGCATTTTCCAATAACTCGTTAGCAATGTAGCTAACAGCGCTTTTTATTTCAGCTTGTCTTTCAATTGTCGAGGGATCATCTTGATTTCCCGGAAAAAAACTCGTCAGGTAGTCAGCCAGAAAATCCGCTGACAAACCGTTGTTTCGCCACCGCTGCTTGAGAGGGACCGAACTCGGAGAAAATCCAATTATTAAGTATTCTTGGCTAGCTGGCTGCTCTATGAAATCGCCTAAAATGTTAATCATATCAATGTAAGAGCTAAAGTTTTAGATGAGGTACCCCAGTGAACATATTTTAAACTTTAGAATGGATATCCAAGTAGTTATTTTTGTTTGAGTACCAGCAATGTGATGTCGTCAAAAACTTTTTGTTCGTCGATATGCGATCGCACGTCCTTAATTACAGCGTGCCTGATTTCAGCAGCCGAGCGCTGCCAATTAATCTCTCTTACCTCAATTAACCTATCTAAACCATAAAGCAGTTTATCCATATTTTTAGCTTCCGTAATCCCGTCAGTGTACAGCACAACCACCTCTCCTGAATGCAAATGCACAATTTTTTCAGCAACAAATTCAGCAATATCTGCATCCAGCCCGATCTGGAAACCCAAATCGATTGTATCAAACCGCTCGACAGAACCGTTATATGATGTCCGATCGATTGACCATAATATCCCTACCGGGCGGGTTTTTGAGATTGTCAATTATTGGCAGATATTGGCAGGTTTACCCCCCCTACCTGATTTCGGGCGAAGCGAAGCGGAGGGAATCGACCGGACATGATATTACACCGCACGACAATCATTTCTTCATGCAGGCCGCTCAACTTCAGCATTCCTTGCTGATAGTCTAGCAAGGCAAGGCTGGCGTTTTTATCGCATTTCATCCGCTGCACATTATCGTAAATTACAATGTTAATAGCACTTAAAAATCTTACTGAGTCTGGTTCATTGTAGGCTAGCAAAGTTGGCACTGCCGTCTGAACCATAATCATTAAATACCGCTCTCAAATCCGTGTCCCGTCACATCCCCAATGCCGATTTTTACTCTACCGTTGTGTTGGAGTACATCGTAATAGTCGCCGCCTACTTCCTCAGCAGCTTGCATAAATCCCGCAATATCTAAGCCGATAAATTCCTTGAGTTCTCGGTCTTTCGGCAGTAGCATCTGCTGAATCTTGCGAATAACGTGTAGTTCGGCGCTCATTCGCATATTTTCAGCTTTTAGGCGATCGTTGAAAACAGTAATTTTGTGATTTGCACCAACTAAGGCATCGGCAATTTTGTTAAACGCACCCACAACTTGCCCCAGTTCCTCTCTGTTATCCAAAATAGTTTTTTGGGATAAATTTACACTGACCATCTTTTTTGATGTTTCATCAAGAGCAAATACAGTTTGCATAACTGCCCTGTAAGAAGACACAAATAGATGAATAACGATAGTTAATATTATTAACAGTAAAATAAAAATCAATTGTTTTCTGTTAATAAAAGCATCAATCCGGTGCTGAAAAATAAAATACAACTCATTTACTACAGTTTTATCGCCGAGTTGAAAACTTGTACTTAAAGCAAAATTGCTTCCAGTGATCTAGGTATAATATTTTAGTGATACCGTTTGATATATTGTTTTATCTAGTTGCTTAGTTACCTGCTTAACCAGAGAGTTTAATTTTATTAAATCCTCTGTTAATGCCGAGCGCAAATTACCCTGATGGTTATTGCTAAATGCTACCTCCATATTAATTTCCAAATCATTATTGATTTCTTTCAATCTGCTCGAAAGAGTAATTAGTTGCGCTCTTTCTTCTGGTGTGGCATCGGAACGCAGGCTAATTTTTTGAGAAATTTGCCTAATTTCTGACCAAAGTTTTTCCATTTCTGGAAGCTGACGCAAAGTAGCATTTATTAAATAATAGGTATCCAAATCTGGATCTGGAATTAGATTGCAAGTATCGCCGACGCGAGCGCTCAGTCTATCAACTTCTGTAGCTAAACGTTGATAGACAAAATCGTAATTTTCTAAACTCCACTGGCTGCGGCGAAGTTTTAAATCTTGCCAATCTTGATAAATATTATTAATTTTATCACTGAACATTAATATGTTTCCAAGCTGGCGAGCTGTATTAACCAGGAATTGAAAGTTTGCGTCCATCTTAGCTTCTAAATCTACTCTCGTATCTGGTAGGCTTAAATTTGTATTTAAACTCTGATAATTTAACAGTTGAAGTTTCGGTATATATTCCCTCAACTGGCGCCGGTCGCAGGTATTCATTATCGTAGATTTATTTTTGAGTAAAATCTACCCTGCTGTTAATTTCGGAAATCAACAGGTACATGACCAAGGTTAACGGTATTGCAAATAGAAAACCGATCAGGAGAAGTTTTTGAGGATAACTCAGCCGATTCATTAAATAGATTGCCAGGGATTTCCTGTTCATAATGGATAGATGTCAACAAAATTGTACTCAAAAAGTAGCCTTTGCTACTAAAGTAGTTGCGGGACTCTCGCTCTAGAAAACCACAATACTAATACAATTAATCAGCGATAGCTGATTTAATTTCTAATGCGTTTTTGTCCTATTGCAACAATTTTTGCGGCATCCCTGTGATATCCTTGGCTCAGCTCGCCTCCCACAGTCTAAAACACGTTTAGCAGTTTTGGAACGCAGAATAGTAATTTGTACTGAGAGTTGGGGGCAGGATTAGAGGCTTTTAAGAATATTTACTTAAGCATAAATTTTTCTTAATACCCTGAGACAAAAAGTAAAAATTAAGTAATAACTGGGTAGTGCAAGTTTCCTGAAACACAACTGCAGGCGGCGAGTAGAAAATACTTGCGCCGCACGCACCAGCAGTCAAATCGGTTCTGCACAAAGGAACCAATAGCACCAGCAATAGTGTCTAAATAAGTATCTGTAGTTGAGTGTTCAGGAGCGATCGCGCATTGTGTAAAGTGAGGCAGAGGGCATATTATGAAAAGAATCTCGAAAAATAAATTTCAAAAAAATAAAAACAGAGACCAAAAGCAACCCAATCCTGTAATCTTAGCTTTGGTGCTGACAGGGATTCTGGTATGGGAAATGTATCCGGCGCTAAGACACACCGCTGCGGCTAACGCGGGCGCCCTCAAAGATTCCTTTGCCCAGTTGGAAAGGCAACAGCAGCAAACCGCGCAGCAATTTTCCTCAGCCGCGGTGCCCCAAAACATCAGCTATTCAGTATTGGCACTCAATACTCTAATTTCCGAACCGGGCGTTTTGGTCGAGACGATGCGCCCAAATCCCCCGAACAAATTGCCCGCAACCGTAGCAGAAGCAGTTCGCCGAGAGTTGTCGGACTCCACTGGCATTGCTGCTGACAAGTTGAAAGTAACTGAATCGAGCGGACAAAGTTGGCCGAATACTTGTTTAGGACTCGCGAAAACGGATGAAATTTGCGGTCAAATGATTGTCGAAGGTTGGCGGGTTGTGGTTTCTGATGGTAGTCAAACTTGGGTTTACCGTACTAATGCTAGGGGAAATATCTTGCGTTTGGAAAAAAAGTTAGTTAAGTAAATGTACCCATGTGAAATCAAAAATAAACTTCCTTTTGGAACAGGCATCTTGCCTGTTCCACAAAGAGTGAGTTTTCTTGTGGGTGGTTTCTTGTGGGGAGTAGGGGTTGGGCTTCTAGCCCGCCCCTTGCTTTAATTTGGGAGTTGGTTTCTTTCGATGATGCCGCCGCCTAATAGCACATCGCCGTCATACCAAACAGCCGCTTGTCCGGGGGTAATGCTCAACTGCGGTTCGTCAAAAATCAACTTAACTCTTGTACCGCCGGCTTTTTCCTCTGCTTGGGAGGATTCCACCGGAATAATTGTAGCCGGGACGGGTTGCGATCGATATCGAATCTGTACCTGAGCCCGAATCGGAGCCGTCGGTGCAGCCACAGAAACCCAATTCACTTTCTGGACTGTACACTCAGATTCTACTGCCAACTGTCGATCGCCCACAATTACCCGATTGCCAGTAGCATCGAGTTCAATCACGTACAGCGGTTCCGGTGCAGCAATACCGAGTCCCTTCCGCTGGCCGATGGTGTAGTGGTGCACGCCGTCGTGCTGTCCGAGCACCCGCCCTGACTTGTCCACAATGTCACCCTTTTGCGGCGCAATGTACTTGTCCAGAAAAGCCCGCATCGAACCGTTACTTTCAACCAAACACAAATCCTGACTTTCCGGCTTATCAGCAGTTGTCAAGCCAAATTCCGTCGCAATTCTGCGAGTTTCTGTCTTGGTAATTTCCCCCAAAGGAAATTCCGTACCCGCCAACAAATCCTGTGTTAAATCATACAAGAAATAAGACTGATCTTTCGCCGGGTCGATCGCCCGCAGCAACTGATAGCGACCCGTAGCAGCATCGTAAGTAATCCGAGCGTAGTGGCCTGTAGCGATTTTTTCAATTCCGAGTTCTTCGCGAGCAAACTTAAGCATCGGCCCGAACTTCACAGTTTTATTGCACTGCGAACAAGGCAAAGGCGTAACTCCTGCACTGTAACCCTCCACCAAATAATCGACAATACTTGCCTGAAAGACCTCGCGGCTGTCAACAATGTGGTGGGGAACGCCCAAATCTTCGCAAATTTTAGCGGCATCGACCATTCCCTCAGAGCAGCACTGACCTTTGCCCTTCATCAACCACAGCGTTAAACCCACCACTTCATATCCCTGATGGTGTAAAATTGCGGCTGCTGCGGAACTATCGACCCCGCCGGAGAGGCCTACAACAATCTTGTTCATGGTTGGGGAGAAATTGCTATTTTACGGTTACTTTGTTCGATCGAGCTAATTTATTATACCACAAGTATACTACAACTTGCCACTGCTGCTGTTAGCTGAAATTTTAGCACTAATATGACTATTCAAAAATTTGTTGTCACCGCCGACCAAATGCGGCAAATAGAAACCAGAATCTTTGCTGCTGGAATGCCAGTCGCAGCTTTAATGGAAAAAGTCGCGGGACTGATTGCCCTACGCATTCAGGAGCTTTTGAAAGCGGAACGAAGTTCGGCAAGCAGTGTACGGGATTTAAGGGATAGAAGGAAAAGGGAAGAAGGGAAAAATCTTGTTAATTCTCAATTGCCAGTTATCGGCGTATTGGTTGGGCCCGGACACAACGGCGGCGATGCTTTGGTTGTTGCCCGCGAATTGCACTTTCAAGGATTCCAAGTAGTTATTTACTGCCCGTTTTCTAAACTAAAAGAGCTAACAAAAAATCACGCTGATTATGCGAGTTCTTTAAATATTCCATTTGTTGATAAAATTGAACTGCTGAAAAACTGCGATTTACTCGTAGATGGTTTATTTGGCTTTGGATTAGAACGAGAAATTACTAACGCCACAGCAGCCGCGATTGACGAAATAAATAATTTAAATATCCCCATTTTAAGTATAGACCTTCCATCGGGAATTAATACAGATACCGGAGAAGTTTTGGGAACGGCAATTCGGGCCAAACATACATTATGTTTGGGTTTGTGGAAAATGGCATTTCTGCAAGATAGAGCGTTAGAATATATCGGGAGTTCCGAATTAATTGATTTTGATATTCCCGCACCAGATATTGCAGCAATATTGGGTGAAAAGCCAGCAATACAACGCATTACAGAAGCCTCGGCAACTCAGCATTTGCCGTTACCCCGATCGCCAATTTCGCACAAATACACTAACGGTCACTTACTAATTATTGCAGGTTCCCGCCGCTACAGCGGAGCCGCAATTTTGGCAGCATTGGGAGCAAGAGCTAGCGGCATCGGAATGCTGTCAATTGCTGTTCCTGAGTCGATTAAATCGATGTTGAGCAGCCAGTTGCCAGAGGCATTAGTTATAGGATGTCCCGAAACCCAGAGCGGTGCAATTAGCGAATTGCCAGTAGCAATTGATTTGAGTACCTATGATGCGATCGCCGCAGGGCCAGGTCTGACATTGGAAGCCGCAATAGCTGTAGAATCTGTACTGGAGAGCGATCGACCTCTGGTGTTAGATGCTGACGGTTTAAATATCCTCGCTCAACTCGGCACAGTCCCGATTTTGTCCGAACGCCCAGCACTGACAATTATCACGCCTCATCCGGGCGAATTCAAGCGTTTATTTCCCGAATTAGCCGAGCAAACCGGCGATGATCGAATTGCCACAACTCAAGCAGCAGCTCAGCTTTGCGGCGCAACGATATTGCTCAAAGGAGCCAGAGTGTGCATAAGTTGGAAGGATGAGGGCGATTCCCTACGGGATAGTGACGCTTCACGTACCATCACCTACCTCAATCCCGAAAGCACCCCAGCCCTCGCCAGAGGCGGCAGCGGCGACGTTCTCACCGGCTTGTTAGGGGGACTATTAGCAAGTGCGATCGCACGCAAATCCCCCCCCGAATCAGTTGCTGCAACAGCAGTTTGGTGGCACGCTCAAGCCGGAATCCTGGCGGCCAAAGAACGGACGGAATTAGGAGTAGATGCCTTTACTTTGACACAGTATTTAATTCCAGCTTTGCGAGAATTTTCTTAGCAAACAATCAACATGAGTTGGTATAGTGCGTACCCCGCATCTTTGTATTGGGTAGGTGTGCACCGCGCACCTTACCCCTTGGTTAGTATTGGCAACGGAACTCATCATCAAAATATTACAACTTGCATTCCTTACGACAAACCAACGGGTAACTCAAACGAGTGACACTCACATGAGTGACACTCCAAAAAGTGACTGTGCATCCACAAATCCCAGCAGTTATACCTGAAATATCAAAGACCAAAACTTAAATATTGAGAGGAACCACATTATGTACACCGAAGAAAGAAGCTTGAACAATGAAACTATGGCTCTCGTCGCCGATACTACTGCTCAATCAACTCTGGCATTTGCTGAAACCACGGGAGTAAACAAACCTACTTTACAAATGGGTTCAACAGGCCAAGCTGTCAAGGAACTACAACAGCTTCTATATCATTGGGCATATTATTTTGGCCCGATTGACGGTATCTTCGGCGTCCAAGTTCAAAACGCGGTCAAAGGCTATCAACACCGCGTCTTTTTAAAAGAAGATGGGATTGTCGGCCCTATCACTTGGGAAGCACTATACTCTGGTGCACCTGTGAATATGCCGATCGTCATGAAGGGCAGTTCTGGTAATGCTGTTAAAATAGTTCAGAATGTCTTGAAAATCAATGGATACTATTTCGGTGCGATTGACGGATTCTTCGGGGCGATGACAGATGTAGCAGTGCGACAATTACAACTCAGCCAGGCTTTACCGCAAGATGGAATTGTCGGCTACAGAACTTGGCACGCCCTCAGCAAGTTACCGCACTAATGACGGGTTGGATTAATATCTATTTCGGTTGTACGAGCGAAATGACTGTTGACTGTTTACTCGGTGTTGAAAAACTGAATGGTTGAGTGTTGACTGTTTACTCGATCTTATTATGCCGATGCAACCGGAAACGATACCACTTTCAGTTATGGCAAAAAATCGGTAGTTCAATTAGGGATTGAGGCTTTGCCTAAGTCCCTAATTCTCGTTAAGGGGAAGACAGTGCGCGGGAAGGGCGATTAAGAGCGGGATAGCTTCGCTTCACGCAAATTCTGTTACCGTTCCCGGCGATGAAAAATATTCTCAACTTCCCTGTGTTTTTTTGTTAGTATATCGCGTAGGAAATGGGGAGTCACAATTCGGTTTATTTCCCTTCAGCTTTAGTTGTAAAGAGTTGCACTCAGAAAATTATTATTCAGATAATTAGGTAACAAGACTTACCGATGGGAGGCTTATTCCCGGTTTATACAAAAAATTCCAGGTTGAGTAACGAGAAATCTAGAAATCAACCGGGTTTTTAAGCCAAGCGCACGCAAGTCCCGAACTAGCCTTTGATGAACTTTTCTAATTTTTGAGCCATCTTCTCGACAATTCCCTCCGAAGTATCTCCCGCCGATGATTCAGCTTCAATACGCTTGACCACATCCTCTGAAAGATTCAGCAACTGCACTAATTTTTGATAAGCTGCGGCTTCTTCAGCGTTAATTCTTGGTTCGTCGGGAGTACGAGAACTAGAGGAAATCACTTCATAGCCGAGTTGCAAGACTAATTCCTTTTCATCTTGAGTTTCTAGTTGACCGATCAACTCATCAAGGGGAATATTTTGCATGATGTAATCCCGCAGTTCTTGTTGCATTTGTTGTCCGTCGGTATCTGGGGCAAACAAACGACAAAAGCGATCGAGCATTAAATTAACTTCTTCTGTGGCCAGTTCGCCGTCAGCCCAGGCCATAGAAGCAACAATTCTCAGCAGATTCATTTGGCGGGGCGTAATTGATGGAGGAGGTGGGGTTTGCATAATCAAAATGGGTAATGGGGAATTGGGAATGGGCAATTGGGAATTGGGAATTGGGAATTGGGAATTGAGCCTGATTCCTTCTTGTCTTTTCTTTCCCGTTCCCCTTCATTTATGTCACAATTTCGATAGAGGAACTCCCAGCCATCCAGTAAAGTTTTGTTTCTGAATAGCGGTGGGCTGTTCCACTGGCACGATCGAGTAACGCGTCGGGCGCGGCGGGGCGAGAGTAACAGGACAAGTCCGCAGTTCGTCTTGGTGAAAAACTGTCACCGAGACGATATCCCCAGGCTTGAAATCTTTTAGTCTCTCGCCCGCTTGTTCTGAATTTACCCGAAAACCTTCGATCGCCAGCAACTCGTCTCCAGCATCAATTCCGGCCAATTGTGCCGGAGATCCTACTTCGACAAATTTAACCATTTCCCGCCCGTTTTCCGTTCCCAACGTCCAACCGATTCGAGGTGTTTCGCTAGTTTCACTTGCGGTAAGTTCCAGCCCGAAAGGTTCCAGATACTTGTTGTAAGGCAACTCTTCTGTACCGTCTATATAGCGCGCAAAAAAGTCGCTCAAATCAATGCCGGCGATCGACTCGATCGCACTTTGCAACTGTTCGGGAGTAAAGCCTATTTCTGCTGCTGGCAGCGAAGGAGAATATAACTCTCCGTTTGAGGTTAAATGCGCCGATTTGCCATCCGTTTCCGACTTCAGCTCAAAACCGCCGTTTCCAGCCGAATTAGCATTGCCAAACTGCTGCCACATCAAACGCATCACATCGTCGAGCGAGCGATCGTTGCCGTGTCTGGCTCGAATCAACAAATCGAGCAAAAACGATACAACTTCCCCTTTCAAATAATAGGAAATCTGCGAGTTGTCGCTATTAGCATCCCGGCGATAAAGTTTAATCCAAGCATCCCAGCTCGACTCGCTCAGAGGCTGCACACTCCGCCCCGGAGTCGTCTGCAAGCGAGTAATTTCCTTAGCTATACCTTGGAAAAAACCTTTAACGCTGTAGAGACCCGATCGAAAAGGAATCACCAAATCGTAATAACTGGTAGTGCCTTCAGAGAACCATAAAGAAGGAGTGTAATTTTCTTTTTCGTAGTCAAATACTTCGAGAGCTTTCGGTCGAATGCGCTTGACATTCCAGAGGTGAAAAAACTCGTGAGCTACCAACTGAATAAAGCGTTCATACTTTTCCTTAGCCCGAAAACCAAAACGCGGATAGTTGAGAGTACAACTCTCCTTATGTTCCAAACCGCCAAAACCAGAGCCGGACAAATGCAGGAAAAACACATAGCGTTCGTAAGGCAAACCGCCGAACATTTTTGCCTCGACTTCTATCACTTTTTGGATGTCTCGAATCGTGCGTTCTGGTTCTAAATTACCTTTTCCCCAAACAACTAGCTGGTGGGGTTTTCCCATCACTTCAAAATCGTATACTTCGTGACAGCCAATCTCAAAAGGACTGTCTACGAGAGTGTCAAAATCCGCTGCAGCGAAAGTAAGATTTTGGCCAGAAACAGGTGGCAAAGTAGTAACTGTGCGCCATTCGGGCTGCGGCGGCACAACGGTTACGGTATAACAGTTGCTCTCAAAACCGGACAAGAAAAAGCACAAAGCCGCCGGATTGAAATAACCGTGAGTCGAGTCTAGATGATTGGTTCGCACTGTCAGTTCGTTGGCAAAAATGCGGTAGAAAACCGTGACATCTGACACCGAAGTTGTCTCGATTTGCCAGTGATTTTTGCTGAGCTTGCGCCAAGGTAAAGCACGTGAAGCGTAGCTATCCCGTAGGGAATCGCCCGCCTGGGAGCTAAAATCTTGCAGGTGGCGGGCGTACTCTCGAACCAAGTAAGAACCGGGAGTCCAGACAGGCATTTTTAAATCCAGAACCGGCTTCGACCAACCTTGCACGCGCAAAGTCACTTCAAACAGGTGGGATTCCGGATTCGGCATCGCCACCGAATATTGAATTGTCGGTGCTGTTAGTTGCCCCTGACGGTTGTCGGCAGCCGACGAGGTATCCAAAGAAGTAACATCAGTCATTGACTTGCCAAATTAATCAAGTGCTTGAGGTTGATCAAATGGATAGTTTGGCGGTCTGGATCGATTTTGATCCAACCTTTACTATCGAGTTTTTCCATAATTTTGCTGGTTTCATCTAGGGTGATATCTGTGACATCAGCTAAGTCTTCATAAGGAATATTGAAGATCTCTTTGCCCTCAGCAGTTTTCTGACCGTAGTTTTCTGCCAGCTCGACTAAAGTATTTGCTAGTTTAACCGCTGGCTGGCGGTTTCGGAGTTGATAGCGGTGATTGGTTTGGCGGAGCCGCCGCACCATCAGTTGCAGCATCCGGTGGTGCAATTGCGGGTCTTTAAACAGGGTTTGGATAAATCGCTGAGCTGTGACGCTGAGAAGTCGCACGGGCGATAGAGCAAGCACGTCATTCGATCGAGGAGATTCGTCCAGAATGGCCATTTCGCCGAAGAAGGCACCCCGTCCTAAAATAGCCATTGATACAGCTCGATCGTTTGACAAGCGGCGGACTTTTACCCAGCCAGACACGACAAAGTAAATCGCGTTGCCCCAAGAATCCTCCATCACCACAGCTCGGCCCGGGGGATACTCATGCTTGACGGCATTTGATAGCAGCCCTCCCAAGGTTTCTGGGTTAGCACCCTTAAATAGAGGGAATAGCTCACTGAAAGCTTCTGTCTTCATCAAAAAAATGGGTAGAAACTCCGTCCTTCAGGACGGCTTTATATTGTCTTTTTTTGATTACTACCGCCTTGGGACTGGTTGGCTCGGTGTGCTTTTGTGTTGCACTTTCAGCGGGACAATTACCGCCTCAAACTTCCCAGCCCTGTACGCATAGTGTTTTGCTCTTTCGAGCCTCCCTTTCGGGGTGATGTTAGCCTGCGCCTTGGTTTAGTGAGCTTGTTGGGCCCAAAGCACTGCCCCAGTGACATTAGGGCTGTTTAACCTTCAGCGACAGAGCCCAAAACTGGCTTCGCATTCAAGGAGTGTCGTGACTCAAAAAACGTAGTCAGTTAAGACGATAGCCCGTCAGAATGGCTTGTCAGATTACTCTTCCAAGCCTCACGCCTGATAGCTGAGGTTCCTGACGCAAACTCGCGGAGGTGGGAAATATGATTAGGCGACACCCAACAGCTAGGGAACGATCAATGTTTGGGAACACAAACAATCCGTTGCTCCTTTAATTGATGATAAGGGTGCAGAGGCCCGGTTCACGTAAAATTGGCAGATTCTTTAATCTTAAACGGGTTTACAAGCCTGCCACTGCCTGTTGAACTTTGCCCAACAGAGGTTCTATGTATTCCGGCCAGCCGATCGCGATTGACTGCGTGTGGGCCAGAGTCTCCGGCTCGATCGCATCTTTAGTCCACCTCAGCGGTTGACCTTGCAAGTCGCAACAAACCAATCCGGCTGCTTTTGCTAAAGCCAGAGGACCGGCGGTATCCCACACTTTAACTCTGCCGTTGAGATATAGGTACAAACCAGCTCGACCGAAGATAACTTCCATCACTTTTAAGCCAAAGCTGCCCAGCGAGTAAAATTCGGCTCCGGGGATGCTTTGGGCGATCGCCTGGGCGTAGTTTTTCTGGTCTTTGTCTCCGAGAATAATTTTACAATTTTCCGCTGTCGGAGCCGTGGGTTTGCATAGGGCGATCGGCTGCGGCGCTTGGGTTCCGACACTTTGGAACAATCCCCAATCTTTGCCCCCAAAATACATTTGGTCAAAAGCCGGGGCGTAGAGCCAGCCGGCCACGGGTTCCCCTTCAAGCAGCAGCCCCACCATCGAAGCGTAGTGCAGTTTTCCCCGAATAAATTCTTCAGTCCCGTCGAGGGGATCGATGCACCAGAGGCGCTGGTAATTGGCGCGGTAAGCTGCTCTGGAGGCGAGGTTTTCCTCCGTGATTCTGCCGTCTTCAGGAAACAAAGCGCTAAATGCTGCTGATAGCTGTCGGTCTAGGTATTGATCTATACTCGTTACGTAGTCGTTGGGCCCTTTCTCGCAAACTTCAAAAGGTTGGGCTGCGAGCTTGTAAGCTTCTTGACCGCACTCGCGCAGGGTGTAGCGAATTTTTTGATCTTGCTCTGGAGAAATATACATGAGGTTAAACATAAATTTTTTAGCTAACTTCAGCATAAAAGCTTAAGTCCTTGGAATCGATCGGCGCGTTTCACTGTTTTTGACTCGTACAGGATCTGCGCGCGGGTGTCGAGAAACCCGGTTTCCTAACCATCAGGGTCGTTGGTATAGCCCCAGACAGGATTCGTGGAACTCAAAAAATTTTTAGACACTAAGCAGATACTAAGCTTTCCCGTATCTAAATTGTATTTTTGGGGCGGGCGAGACACCCCACAATAATGTCATCAAACTTGACTATAAAATTTAAATGCGCCTTAGCTTACTAGATTTATCTGTTTTAAAATCTACAATCTAAAACCCAGTGACCGATCGCACCAGCACGTTCAACAGTAAAGGAGAATAGTTTGAAATACCATTTGGCATTAGGTCGCAAAATAGACCTAGATGGAATTGACCGCGATGCAAAACTCGGCAAATGCCCTCGCCACGTCCTGCGAACCCTCAGAGACCGCTTAAATGCCACCGTTCATGCCCCGGATGGCGAAACGATATCGTTGAGCGACAAGCTGCGCTCAAAAATTTCTTCTAAACCCGAACATTGGGCCGCCGCGCGCAAATTGTCCAAGCAAGTCAGCAGCGACGACGTAATATTTTGTAACGGCGGTGACATTGGTGTTCCAGTGGCGGCGGTGTGTGGTCAATTGCCCGATCGCCCGAAAATTGTTGTATTTTTCCACAATATCGATCGGCCGCGCGGCCGCCTCGCCCTGAAACTATTCGGTTTGGCTGACAAAATTGACGTATTCATTGTCAATGCCCGCCCTCAAATAAACTTCCTCCGCAGCTATTTAGCTATACAATCGCGCATTTTAGTGCTTCTAGAACAGACAGACACCCAATTTTTCACACCTGGCCCAGCTTCTGGCGAGAAAAAGCGGCAAACAGTTGTTAGCGTCGGATTAAGTAGTCAAACAAAATTAATTACACAAACAGCTAATATTATATAATAGAAATATTAAGTTGTCTTCAAAGAGGCTTTATATGTTTTTACTTCGAGATATCAATCCACTTTCCTTGAAATTGCTAAACCGAATTTATCGAGAAAGCAGACATCATCAAGTGCGCCAAAGAGCACATTTTTTAATTTTAGCCTCACAAAATCTCACAAATGAAAATTTAATGAAAATCTTTAAAGTTAGTTATAAGACCATGTATAACTGGTTAAATCGATGGGAACATGAGGGAATGCTCGGATTATATAATAAACCAGGTAGAGGCAGAAAAGAAACATTTAATTCCGCACAATCAGATCAAATTAGAGACTGGGTAAAATTGCAACCAAAACAATTAAAGCAAGTAGTACAAAAAATCAAAAAAGAATGGTCTGTCAATATAAGTACAGAAACAATTAAGAGAATAATTAAAAAAAAGCATGAGTTGGCATAGGATGCGTCGAGGTGTTGGCGGCAAGCCAGATCCCATAGAATACCAGGAAAAAAAAGAAAAGTTGTCAAAATTAAAACAATTAGAAGATGAGGGAAAAATTGATTTATACTATTTGGATGAATCCGGATTTTGTGGCATCCCTTGTGTCCCTTATGGATGGCAAGATATTGGTGAATATTTGTCAATTGATAGTGGGTGCATCTCACTTTGGCAAATGTGTCAAAAAAGAGATAAAATGAAAAAGCTAGTAAAATCGTTAAATAAATATGAGGCAAATAAAATGACACCATCAGACCAACAACAGCTAAAAGCCCACTTAAAAGCGGTAGCAGAAATTTTTTACAGAAATACAGATCCAACCGAGTTAAAAAGTTTTGAAAGTATAGAAAAATCAGTCCGTCAGAAAATGTTATCAGAAGTTGGTCCAGAAATAGGGAAATTTTTTTTTCAGCAGTATCAGGAATTAAAACAGGAAAGCCCAGAAAAATAAAATCAATAATCGGCTCGCTCGACATTACAGATAATCAGGCAAAATATTTTGACTTAAAAGCTTACAGTCAATTTAGTCCACTCATGGAAAATTGCTGTCTTTTAATCAGTGCCAATGAATCTTATCAAATGGCAGAAAAAGATTTAGAAAAATTGACGGGAATAAAAATTTCTCACAGTACATTACAAAGATTAGTCAAGAGACAAGAATTTGAATTGCCTACATCTCAACAAGGAGTCAAAGAAATTACATTAGATGGCGGTAAAGTTAGATTACGCAACGAAACCAAGGGCGAGAGCTGTTACTGGAAAGACTATAAAGCCGTGTGTTTAGATAATGTTTATTCGGGAGCATTTTTTCAAAACAATCAAGATTTAATTGATTGGACTAATAGCCAAAAATTACTACATCCTATGTATTGCCTAGGGGACGGTCATGCCGGGATTTGGAACATATTTAAAGAAATTGGAGACAATGAACAAAGACAAGAAATCTTAGATTGGTATCATCGAACAAGAAAATCTCTACAAGGTAGGGGGTTCAATAAAACGATTGAAATCAGCAGAAACTATGTTGTGGAAAGGCAAAGTTGATGAAGTTATAAAATTATTTAAAAACTTTAAAGGTCAAGCATTTAAAACGTTTTGCAATTATTTAGAAACTCATCGCTGCCGAATAGTTAATTACCAATACTACAAAGAAGAATCCATAAGTTCGATTGGTTCGGGAACAATTGAATCACTAATTAAGCGCATTGGATTAAGGGTGAAAATATCGGGAGCGCAATGGAAGATTGAGAACGTTTCGTCTATCCTTGCTCTTCGCTGTGCTTATCTCAACGGTCAACTTTCAATTTGATGTATTTGCCAAACTGAGATGCACCCATTGATAGTCGTAGAACAAAGCGTTTAAATGTCTTGGGAATCATGAATCGGCAAAACAACCTTCATGCTTATGTTTC
>NZ_JAUBVF010000043.1:0-53124 GCF_036705685.1 Microcoleus sp. AT3-A2 | reverse complement strand
ATTTCAGCCTAAAAGCGTTTGGCTTCCAAGTTTTCACAACTGATAAAGAAATCCGACCGACATCTGCGGAATGTGGGTTATATTGTGGCTGCATAAATGCACCTATGCACTTATAGTTAACAATGGGAAAAGGTCAAATTATTTTTCTTCCTTCTTCCCTCTTCCTTCTTCCTTCTTCCCTCTTCCTTCTTCCTTCTTCCTTCTTCCTAATGACAAAAAATTATGAGTCCCGAGTTTTGGATTCCAAGTTTATCAAAAAACTCAAACCTCAAAACTCAAGACTCAAAACTCTCTCAGCTTAAAAGCCGATCGATTCAGTTGATCGCCCGACACAAATAATTGCATCAGGGCAGCATCAATTACCGGCGACGGGGAACCATCGTGTCGATATTGATATTAGCTAGAGGCACGCGCTGCGGCGGAGTAGCAGGCATGGGCATATTGCGCGCCATACCCAAATAGTTCGACGGATCGCCAGCCTTCGGTTGCTTCTCTTGAGGAACAAAACGGCGCACGCCAGTCTGCCAGATGATTTGCGGGAAGCCAAGCTGCGAACGGTGGTACTCACCGTAGCGGGGCGTCTTCAAGTTGAAAGGAGTTTCCCCTCCAACTCGCTGAGGCAAAATTCGGCGCTGCTGGTAAGGTATTGTATCGTAGCCGAACTTATCCAGGTACTCATCGCTATTGACCAACTCGTCAATAAAGCCTTGAGGCCCCTTATTGGCTACCACGATCGACCAAGCAATCTTTTCGCGCTCGCTGTACACATCCCGGCCCAAAATGCGCTGCACGCACATTTCTACAAATCGGTAATTGCTGTTAGTTTGATAATTCCGCTCCAAGAAAGGAGAAGAAGTCGCCAAACCGCGAATAAAGTCCCGCACAGTAATTTGGCCGAACTTGAGTTGCGACTCCAAAGACTTTTGGCGGTTGCTCTTGAGGATTTGGTGTTCGCTGTAAATCTGGCGATATCCAGCCCAAATCAAATTTTCCATGTCTCCAGACGAGAGTACATTTTCAGTTGTGAAAATTCTCGGCTGCTCGTCGCTCCCCACTTCAAAACCAGCAACGCGCTGGTTTTGGCTGTTGGGGGCGTAGCTTAATAAAGGAAGCGCCACGTTAAAATCTCCGTTATCTCAAATTTCAGAAATAGTTGACACCGTGAGCTGCCAGCAAAACGGATACAACTAACCAACATACAGATTAGGGGATTCCCGCAATCTAAATCTGATTTTCCTGAATTTTTGCAACAATCTGTAACATTTGTTGACTGTTGTCAGTGGGCAGTTGGCAGTGGGCAGTTGTCAGTGGGCAGTGGGCAGTGGGCAGTGGGTAGTGGGCAGTCAACACTCAACAATCAACACTCAACAGTCAGCAGTCAGCAGTCAACAGTCAACATCCAACAGCCAAATTACCAACCCAGAGCCGAATAAAACTCGCTGGTGGCCACTTGATCTGCTGCTGCTTCTGATGTTGCATCCGAGTCTGGTTGCACCCGAATTTCGGTGCAAAAAGTCGATGTGCTGAAACCGCCAAAGCGCTTTACGGTACTCGTCCGCATCCGCACGTTCGGATTAGCAAACCAGAAACGCTCGATCGAACTCATCGTCTCGTATTCGGTAATCAGCAGCAGCCCATCCTCATCATCCATCTCAAAACGGCCAGCCACAGGCACAATTTCCGCATAGCCGCGTTCCCGCAACATCAAGCCCTGTCGGGGATTTTCAGGATCGGGGACGATCGCGAACACGGTAGACCCTTTATGATTCTCATCATCCTTATCCCATGCCATCGAGCCGTGCCAAGTCACAAAAGCCCCCCCAGCAGCCCGGCTCGGATCAACTTCGTGCATTTTGCAAATCTCTGCGACTCGCGTGTCATCCGCACCCAGGGCCGTTACCTGAATATTTGAATCCCCAATCTCCGCTTGGCGGAAAGCGAGGTGGTGAGTGCTGCGCTGAGAACGCCACTCCCCAGCACTGCTTTGAAAAAACTCCATTGCATCCATACGAACTAGCTCCTTTGGCTTAGGCTTCCCTGTCTTTACGCCTTTTTATGATAAGGCTCCCCCCACTTTGATGTACTTTTGCGACACAAATTAGTTTCAAAATGTGTACTTTGGACATATTGTCAAGGGAATGTTATGATAGTTTACAATGTAGGAGACACAACAAATCCTGCGAAACGTCATTTCGATCAATTTCGCATCAATCTCAGCAAACTGGAGGAGCGATTTATGGATATGCCTACAACCAGCCTTAGCATGGAACAGCAGTTCAAACTGCAAGTGCTACGCGAAGAAGTCAAAAGGTTAAGCCAAGACCAAGCTCAGGAATACTTGCTCGAAGTTATGCGGCAAAACATGGTTAAAGAAAACCTGTTAAAGCATTGGATGAAGAATATGTGAACTCTTCGAGCATTTCTTCACAAAAATCTGTGGCTTGTATCTGCAAAAAGTACGATCGAGCTTTTAATCATAAAACGCAGAATCCCGCTTTCTCCAAGAAAGCGGGATTCTAAATTCAGAAAAGTTTTATGCAGTTTTTTTTGTCGCTAGCATACTCAGCAAATTAAATGTTTTTAGTCTCAAGCGAGAGAGACGAGAGTTTGTGTAGCGACAGGCTTCAACCTGTCGGGGACTCAACCAAAACGGCCGCTGACATAATCCAAAGTAGACTCTTCCTTTGGACTTTGGAAAATTATCTCAGTCTTGTCACACTCCACAAGATAGCCAAACCGCTTCCCATCGTCAGAAAGTTTAGCATTAAAAAAAGCAGTCAGGTCAGAAACCCGAGAAGCCTGCTGCATATTGTGAGTAACGATCACAATCGTATACTTTTCCTTGAGTTCCCGCATCAACTCCTCAATCTTAATCGTAGAAATCGGGTCAAGAGAAGCGCAAGGTTCATCCATTAACACTACATCAGGATTAATCGCGATCGCCCTAGCAATACACAAACGCTGCTGCTGGCCACCCGAAAGAGAAAAACCGCTTTGCTTCAACTTATCCTTCACCTCATCCCACAAATAAGCTTGGCTGAGCGATTTTTCCACCAGCTCATCCATATCCCCCTTATAATTGTTTACCCTAGCACCGTAAGCAATATTGTCATAAATCGACTTCGGGAAAGGATTCGGCTTTTGAAACACCATCCCAATCTTGCGGCGCACCGCCACAGCATCAATATCAGAATCGTAAAGATTTTGACCGTGGTAATCAATTCTACCCTCTAAACGAAAACCACTCACTAAATCGTTGAGGCGGTTAAAACATCGGAGAATTGTACTTTTACCGCAGCCAGACGGCCCAATCAAGGCAGTAATGCGATTTTTAGGAATCTCCATTGAAACATTTTTAACCGCGTGAAAAGCGCCGTAAAAAATATTGATATTTTCTGTCCGTAAAACTGTTTCCGTTTGCTTGTCTAAATCCATCATCATACAGGTAAGTATCCAATCGAATTTTACAAAATAAGGAGAAGATGAGAGTGATCAAGTTGGAGATGGGGAAAATGTTCCTTCTTCCTTCTTTTTACCCGTTCGCCAAGTCTAAAAATCTTCTTCCTTCAATAAACTTTTTGGCGAGTAGCCCAACGAGAAAGAATACTCGTCAGCAAAACCATAATCACCAAAATCAAAGATGCCGCCCAGGCCAATTCTTTCTGTGCCTTAAAAGGAACCGTTGCAAAGTTGTACACCAAAACCGAAAGACTCGGAGTTGGCTTATCAAATCCTGCCGGCCAAAAAGGCGAATTTAGTGCCGTGAAAATCAAAGGAGCCGTTTCTCCAGCAGCGCGAGCAATTGCCAGAGTTACACCCGTTAAAATAGCCGGAATTGCCGCAGGCAAAACCACCTGCAACACCGTCTGATAATTAGAAGCACCCACACCAACCGACGCCCATCTAATATCTTGCGGGACGATTTGTAGAGCTTCGTCAGTAGTCCGCACAATCGTCGGCAACATCAGCACGGCCAGCGCCGCACCCCCTGCAATTGCCGAAAAACCTCCCATATTTACCACGAACAAACCGTAGGCAAATACCCCTGCAATAATCGAAGGAACGCCGCTGAGGACATTAGTAGCAAAGCGCACCCAGCGAGCTACTTGGCCGCTGCTGAACTCCGACAAATAAACGGCGGCTAATACACCAAAAGGAACAGCAATTAAAGAAGCAATTCCCACCGTCATCAATGTACCGAGAATTGCATTAGCAATACCGCCTCCCGATAGTCCGGGCGGCGGTGGCAGCTTGGTAAACAAGTCTAAATTCAGGCGATTGAAACCTTGTACGGTGACATAGGAAAGAACTGCAAACAAAGGCAGCAGAGTGATGGCCAGACTAGCTCCAGCCAGTACAGTCATCCCCAGACTAAACAGCGATTGCGGGCTGTTTTTAACCTTCTTTAAACTGCCTGTTTTCGATACCAAAGGATTCTCATCGGAGACGCTATTTGACATAAACTAAATATGTAGGGAATGGCGGCAAACTTCTAGTTGTACTTCGCTCTTACTTGAGAAACAATCCACTCTGCCAAAATATTAACAATCAGTGTCATAATAAACAGAATTAGCCCAGTGTACATCAGAGCTGCTACTTGCAACCCGGAGGCTTCCGCAAACTGATTTGCCATCAGAGAAGCAATAGTATTTGCCGGAGCTAGCACAGAAAGACTTAACTGATTGGAATTGCCAATTAACAGAGTTGCAGCCATTGTTTCTCCCATGGCGCGACCGAGCCCAAGCATGATTCCGCCGACAATGCCGGAAAAAGCTGCGGGTACGAGCACTCTAAAAATTGTTGTCCAGCGAGTAGCTCCTAAACCTAGAGATGCTTGTCGCAAGTCGGGCGGGAGACTTGCCAAAGAGTCGCGGGAGATAGCAGTAATAATGGGCAAAGTCATGATTCCCAAAATTACTCCGGCTGGTAACATTCCCGGCCCCACTGGCGACGTGCTAAAAATCGGCAGCCATCCGAAAGTGCCGTTGAGAAACTTGCCGAGAGTGGTAATAATGGGAATCAATACAGCAATTCCCCACAAACCGTAGACTACGCTGGGAATGGCGGCTAAAAGTTCTACTAAAAAAACCAAAGCTGTACGCACTGGTAGCGGCAGAAAGTCCTCGCTCAAGAAAATGGCAGTCCCTACTCCTAATGGTACTGCAATTAGGAGCGCGATCGCCGAACTGACGATCGTCCCGTAAATCATCGGCAGCGCACCGTACTCTTCTTTAACCGGATTCCAATCACTACCAAACAGAAAGCCCAAACCGTACTGTTGAATCGCCGGTAAAGCCCGATAAGCAACGGTGAGCGCGATTACCAGCAAAATTACACCTACTCCTATGCCCAAAATCCCCGTGAGCCAGATAAAGCCTTGATCTAAGGATTTTTCTGCCCCAGAGCGCGATCGGCTATCTGATTGAGCGCTGTGATTATCTGAAATCATAGAAAAAAAAACCAAATATATAGTAGCCGAAAATAGCCTGTTTCGGAAAAAGCTAGAAAGAAGCAGAAAGAAAGACCATAAATAAAATCAAAGAGGGGCGGGTTTATTAATCCCCTAACTTTTCAACAAGTATTTCTGGTAAAACCCACCCCTACACAGATGCACCGATTGTTACATAGAAGAGGGGCGGATTTATTAATCCCCTGACTTTTTAACAAATATTTCTGGTAAAACCCGCCCCACAGAAATATCTCTCTTCGTTCTTCCTGATTTTTACCCGCACGCGCAATGCCGAAGGGCTTTTGTTCCCTCTGACAACGGACAACAGTCAAAAGTCAACAGTCAACAATTACTATTTGGCAACCTCAATCTTATAGTCTGGGCTGATGCCGTCTGCGGCCGCGGCTACTTTTTCTCTAACGTTTTGGGGTAGAGGCACGTAGCCCAATTCGGAACTAACTTTTTGACCTTCAGTTAAGCCGTATTCAACCATCGCCTCGATGACTTTAGCTTTGCTGGGGTCAGCAACTGTTTTGGGGACGAGCATCCAAGTGTAGGTGACAATTGGATAAGATTGAGCGCCTTCGGGGTCTTCGATAAATGCTCGCAGGTTTTCCGGCAGCGGCACAGTCGCTAAAGCTTGAGAAGCTGACTCGTCGGTAGGTACTACAAATGTGCCTGCTTTGTTTTCCAAAGATGCAAATTTGAGATTGTTGTTTTTGGCGTATCCGTATTCTACGTAGCCGATGCTGCCGACGGTTTGCAGGAGTTGGGCTGTGACGCCTTCGTTGCCTTTTGCGCCTACGCCTACGGGCCACTGTACTGTTTTGCCGTCACCTACTGCACTTTTCCAGTCGGGGCTGATGGCACTCAGGTGTTTGGTGAAGACGGCGGTGGTACCGCTACCGTCGGAACGGTGGACGATGGTGATGGCTTGGTCTGGCAATTTAGCGGTCGGGTTGGCGGCTGCAATTTTGGGATCGTTCCAGTTGGTAATTTTACCGGCGAAGATATCTGCGTAAACATCCCGTGGCAGTTTCAGTGGTTCGGTTAAGTCTGGCAGGTTGTAGCCGATGACGATGCTGCCGGCTGTCATGGGCAGCAAGATCACGCCTTTGTCTGCTGGAACTTTGCCGATTTCCTCGTCTTTCATGCCGGTATCGCTGGCCCCAAAGTCTACTGTGCCTTTGGTAAATTGTTCGACTCCGGCGCCGCTGCCTACTGATTGATAGTTAATTTGTACTTTGGGGTTGATTTTGTTGAAGTCTTGAAACCAACGCTGGTAAAGGGGGGCGGGGAATGACGCGCCGGCTGCGGTGATGGCTACGTCTGAGGCTAAGGCTAGTTTGCTGGGAGTTGCTGTGCCGGTGGCTGCAACGGGGGATGCGTTAGGGGATGCTGCGGTGTCGCCGGGGGTGGTTGTGCTGCCTGTGGTTGTGCTGCTGCCACAAGCTGCGAGGCTGAGGGCGATCGCCATAGCGGAAATTGCAGTAGTCAAACGGTTTGGATTAATCAAGTTGAGACGAAAAAGCATAGGTATACAAAAGTTTCGATCGTTATAGGGGTGTCCCGCATCAGCATAGCGCGCAAAAGTAAAGGTTAGGTTAAGAATCTTTACACTTAATCGCAATTTAATATTAATATTATTAATGTTATTAATGAGCTTGACAAGTGTGACTTTATAAGATATATGGCAGAGAAATAGCTACGGAAACAAGTAGTCGATCGCCCGTTAGCGAAGCCCTCGAAGAGGATCGCGAAAAATTCCTCATTAAATTATCACAAGATCGAGGCTTGAGAGCCAGAAAACCATACAATGGTGGTTATTTTGACAGTAGTGCTAGTATTGAGAATTTAAAAGCTGCGGGCATTGAAGCTTGCCTCTGACAAATGCCTTCTGCCTTATACCTTCTGACGAATGCCGTTTGATGATAATGCCTGCTCCTATTGAATTAATCTGGGCTGTTATTGGTTTGCTCCTGACGATAGGAGGCACTTTTTTGCCTGCATCTGTCACAATTCCGATTGGGTTGTGGGACGATCGAGGACTTCAGGCCTACTCTTTAGGTGTTACCTATCAAATTGGAGCCGTCTTGCTAGTAGGCTGCATGGGGGGGAAAAATGCTGCGGCTCTCTCGCAAATTGCTTATTTGGCATTAGGATTAACTTTGTGGCCAGTTTTTTCTCAAGGCGGCGGCATCGGCTATCTCAAAGAAGCGAGTTTTGGGTATTTGCTGGGTTTTGTGCCTGGTGCTTGGGTGTGCGGCTGGGTGGCTTTTAAGGTGGCTTCGCGGCTGGAATCTATGGCTTTTAGCTGTCTGTGCGGTTTGTTCACAGTTCACGCGATCGGCTTAATTTATCTAATTTTTACTTATTGGCTACCTCCGGCTAAAAAAACACCTTTATTCGATGAGATTCTTAAATATTCGGTTTATCCCCTGCCAGGGCAATTGGCGGTAGTTTGTGCGATCGCAGTGCTGTCATTTACTTTACGCCGCTTGATGTTTTATTAATTGCGAAGGAAGAAGGAAGAAGGAAGAGGGAAGAAGGAAGAAGGAAGAAGGAAGAGGGAAGAAGGAAGAAGGAAGAAGGAAGAAGGAAGAAGGAAGAGGTAACTGGTAATTGTGCAAAATAAGGTTATACTATACATTGCCCAACGGGAGAGTCATCGCGCTGCGGCTGGGATTGCTTTGCTGCACTGCATTCTGCTCGCAATGACAAGTGAGATGGGAGTAAATTCTCTCATGCCCGATGCCCCATTTTCTATTGCTTAATTCATGCGTTTTAAAAGAAATCCCTTGTTTTGGATTGCTGCTGTTATCAGTTTAGTTTTAGACCACCTGACTAAGTTTTGGGTGGTACAAAATTTTGACTTGACGGTTCCTCCGCAGACGCAGGCGCTGTTACCTGGGGTGTTTCACTTCACTTATGTTGTTAATACCGGTGCGGCTTTTAGTCTGTTCAGCAATGGCGGGGCGATTTGGTTGCGGTGGCTGTCTTTGGGCGTTAGTGTGGGATTGATTGTGCTGGCTTGGTTCGGGCCGCGTATTAACCGCTGGGAACAAGCTGGCTACGGTTTGATTTTGGGGGGAGCACTGGGGAACGGGATCGATCGATTTGTTTCGGGCCACGTTGTAGATTTTATCGATTTTCGGATCATTCGATTCCCGGTATTTAACCTAGCCGATGTGTTTATTAATGCTGGGATTGTCTGTTTGCTGATTGCAACTTTTCACACTGCACCGCCGACTCCGAAAAGTCAGGACGATCGCAATTCTATTTCAGAGTAAATTTGAAGAAGCAAGAAGGAAGTTTGCAAACCGATTTGCTTTCTTCGGATGTAACGGATGTAACAGCTAACTAACTGTAGGGTTCGTCAGCGGGGAGATCCTTAGTTTGTAGTCGCCACATTCAACCCTGACGCACCCTACAATGACTTTGGAAATGGCTTAAAATGAGATAAGAACAGACCTATTGTTAAAACTAAATTTGCCCGTGAATCCTAATCCATTTGCTCAAGAACGCTTACTATTTGCCCCAGCAACCCCCGATGCTGATGCTATCCCGACTATTTTTGCTTTTCCCAACGAGTACACGGTAGGTATTACCAGTCTCGGCTATCAGATAGTGTGGGCAACTTTGGCTGTGCGATCGGATATTGAAGTGGGCCGTTTATTTACTGATATCCGCGAACAACTTCCCCGACATCCAGAATTACTGGGATTTTCGCTTTCTTGGGAACTAGACTATGTAAATATTCTAAATTTATTGGAATCTCTAGAAATTCCGATTTGGGCGTCACAACGAACGGATAATCATCCGATTGTATTCGGCGGTGGCCCGGTTTTTACTGCTAATCCAGAACCTTTTGCCGAGTTTTTTGATGTGATTTTGCTGGGAGATGGCGAACATCTCATAGACAATTTTATTGATGCTTATAAACAAGTCCGTACCGCCGACAGACAAACTAAATTGCGGCATTTAGCCCAAGTTCCGGGAGTTTACGTCCCCAGTTTGTATGAAGTAACTTATCTGGATGCGACGGAGGGTATTAAATCGATTCAGCCTGTCGATTCGGGAATTCCCAGTGTGGTTGAAAAACAGACTTATCGCGGCAATACTTTATCTGCTTCCACTGTGGTGACAGAAAAAGCGGCTTGGGAAAATATTTACATGGTGGAAGTGGTTCGGAGTTGTCCAGAAATGTGCCGTTTTTGTTTGGCAAGTTATCTGACTTTGCCGTTTAGAACTGCGAGTTTGGAGGCTTCGCTAATTCCGGCGATCGATCGCGGTTTAGCTGTGACTAATCGTTTGGGTTTGTTGGGTGCTTCTGTCACTCAGCACCCGGAATTTGAAGCGTTGCTGGATCATTTGAATCATCCAAAATACGACGGCGTGCGGTTGAGTCTTTCTTCGGTAAGGACGAATACGGTGACAGTTAAATTGGCAGAAATATTGACAAACAGAGACAGTAAATCTGTGACTATTGCGGTGGAAAGTGGGAGCGATCGCCTCCGCAAAATCGTTAACAAAAAACTCACAAATGACGAAATTATTCAAGCGGCGAGCAATGCTAAGGCTGGCGGCTTAAAGGGAATTAAACTGTACGGGATGGCGGGAATTCCAGGCGAAGAAATGGAGGATTTAGAGGAGACGGTGGCGATGATGCGGGCGATTAGAAAAGCTGCTCCCGGCTTGCGGTTGACTCTGGGATGCAGCACTTTTGTTCCGAAATCTCACACTCCTTTTCAGTGGTTTGGAGTGAATAAAGATGCGGAGAAGAGGCTGAAGTTTTTAGATAAAGAATTGCGGAAGTTAGGTTTAGAATTTAGACCTGAAAGCTATAACTGGTCTGTGATTCAGGGTTTGTTGTCGAAGGGCGATCGGCGGTTGTCTCGGCTGTTGGAATTAGTGCGACATTACGGCGATACTTTGGGCAGTTATCGGCGGGCTTTTAAGGAGTTGCGGGGACAGTTGCCGGAGATGGATTTTTATGTTTTTCAAGAGTGGGAATTGGATCATGTTTTGCCTTGGAGTCATTTAAAAGGGCCGCTACCGGAGGCGACTTTGAAGAAGCATTTGGCTGAGGCGATGAGTCATACAACACGACAGCAAAATCAAGAATGTGAAAATTCACTAAGTCGCGTTTAGTAAATTAGATTATAATAGCCTCATGCGTGTTATTAGCCGAAAACGACTAAAAGAATTTTGGGAAACACAGCCCAATGCTGAAACAAGTCTGTTGCTGTGGTATCAGCGTAGTTGTGATGCTGAATGGCAAAGTTTAGTAGATATTCGTAAAGTATTTCCTTCGGCTAACTTAGTAGGTAACTTTACGGTATTTAATATTGGTGGCAATAACTATCGGTTAATTGCTTTTATCGATTATGAATACCAGATAGTGTTTGTCCGCTCTGTTTTAACTCATGCAGAATATGATAAGGAGAACTGGAAAAATGACGACTGGTTTAAAAACTCCTAGTAGCTACTATGTTGAGATAATCACAACTTTTCCACCGCGTCCAATTACTTGTGAAGCTGAGTTAATCGCTACACAAAATCGGATGGATTCTATTGTGAGTCGGAGCAATCTCACGCAAGACGATCGGGATTACTTAAACGTGTTGGGTACTCTTGTTTATGATTACGAACAAAAACATGAGCCAATGCCAGTCTTGAAAGGTATCGCACTACTGAAAGCATTGATGGTTGAGGACAATATTCAAGAAAAAGATTTGGTTGATATTTTTGAATCCGAGTCTTGGGTATCTGAGATGATGGATGGAAAGCGGGAACTGACGGCGAGTCAAATTCAAAAGTTAGCTAAGTTTTTTTATCTTTCCCCTGTGGCATTTCTTGAGTATAATTAATTGCCAGGATACTGGGATGAGTGACGCACTATAATATAATTATGCCCGAAGTCCAACCGAGAGAAATTCAGCGTTATACTACGCCAGATAACAAAGTGCCTTTCGATCAGTGGTTTGATTCGCTTAGAGATATCAATGCTCAAGCCAAGATTATCTCTAAGCTTAACCGAATTGCTGATGGTAATTTAGGAGACTATCGCTCCGTGGGGGAAGGTGTATGCGAACTTAAAATAAATTATGGGCCTGGCTACCGAATTTATTTTGGACAAATAGGGATGACAATTGTGATGCTCATCTGCCGAGGCGATAAAAGCACTCAAGACAGAGATATCCGCCAAGCTAAAGAATACTGGACAGATTATAGGAGTTAAGACAATGCCTAAAAGCCTACCTTATCATCCATTTTTGATTGAATCTATGAGAAAAAATCCGGCATTGTCAGCCGCCTATATAACGGCGACATTAGAGGAGGAAGAGCCGGAACCTGAACTGCTAAAACGAGCTCTCAGCGATGTAGCAGAAGCTTTGGGTCAACCAAAAATGACTCCTGAACAATATGAAGTGCACTTAAAAAAATTGGATGAATTGCTGTCGCAGCAAGGAAGTGATGCGATTTATAATCTGGGAACTTGGCTGAATACTTTGGGATTGAAACTAACTGTTGCTGTTTGTACTGATACAGAGGATAATACTGCAAATGCTGAAACGCGATCGCACTTAACTGTCTAGCCCAACGATACAATGCCCAATTTTAAATATTCGTCGCTGATTAATGCCACCGTTGAAGCAGTCTGGAACTTTCACGAAAGGCCCGACATTCTGCAACTTTTGACTCCGCCTTGGCAACCGGTGAAAATCATTCGCCGCGAAGGGGGATTAGATGTGGGTGCTGTATCAGAATTTCGCTTGTTATTGGGGCCGATTCCTGTAAAATGGGTGGCGACTCACACTGAGTGCGAACAATATCGCTTGTTTGTTGATGAACAAACTGAGGGGCCGATGGCACGTTGGACTCACCGACACGAGTTTACCTCAGAAAATGGCAAGACTAGATTAACAGATGCGATCGCATTTTCGATACCGGGCGGCCCGATTGTCGATTTGTTGTTAGGTTGGTGGGTGGAAATGCGGTTAACAGATATGTTTCGCTACCGCCACGAAGTCACAAAAAGAGAGTGCGAGAAAGATGCAAACAACGGCTGAATATTACTGTGCTTTCTGCGGCGAACCGAGTACAACTTTTGTTGATATCAGCGGTGGTATGGAGCAATCTTATATCGAAGATTGTCAGGTTTGCTGTCGCCCGAATGTTCTGTATGTCAGAATAGATGAAGATACCCTGGATATTGAAATAGATACGGACTATCAAGAATAAGTGACTATAAAAATGTAGGAATTGCTTGTGATGCTGACTTGGTAGAATTCATGAATTTTGAAGCGGCTGCTTCTACGAAAGCCCTAAAAATTCCAGAGTTGAAGGAACAGTTTGGCGACATTTCCGGGTGCCATTGAATTGCTATCATCCAAGGGTGATAGCAGTGTTCCATTGCTTCTACCAAAGTGTCAGGTGCATCGGCTACAATTCGCCAATCGGATGTTACCTTCCTCACTGCTTGATGATGCCAGGAAACAACTGTTGTTGAAGTTTTTCCCATAATTTTTGCTAGGCGACTGTTTGGCTCAATTTCAATGGTATGCTCGATCGCACGCGGGGGAATTCCCGATCCGTGATTAACCTCATCTCCGTAAGCATCCGGTACGTGAATCACCAAACTGCCACCGCTGGCTACGTTCAACATTTGCATTCCCCGGCAAATCCCCAACACAGGTATGTCAGCTTTCAAAGCTAGCTTTGCTAAGCTTAATTCAAAATTGTCGCGTTCTGCATTAACCGAGTAAACTGTGCGATCGACATAACCGCCGTAAAGTTCTGGGTTTATATCTCCGCCCCCGGAAAAAATCAAACCATCTACTGCATCAAAAATACTAGCCGGATCTAATTGATTGGGCGGCAGCAAAATCGGAATGCCACCAGCCGCCTGAACTGCATCAATATAAGTTCCATTTAAGCGATACTCGCCTGCTGAACAGCGGTTGGATGTTGTGATGCCAACAATCGGAAATTTTTTCATTTGCTAGAGACTGGGAGATAATTATTTACATTAATACTCAGATTTGGCACTATTTGTAATCAGTGTTTCATGGGCGGGCTAGAAGCCCAACCCCTACTCCCCACAATAAAACTTACTTATTGTGGAACAGGCATCTTGCCTGTTTCTTGTCTGATTACTTGTGATTGATTCCTACATTAAACTGAGAATTCCCTGCACTGCTGTCTAATTTGTAACAGTTTTAGTATTAGTTTCCGGCAGCGGTTTGCGCGTACACAGATAAGCCAACGGCCCGAACAGCGGTACTAATGTTACTGCCCAAAATGCTGTAGAGTTTTGCATTCCTCGGCGCGCCATATCGTCTCCTAATAAGGCAGGAAATAGTAGGCAAAGCATACAAAAATCTAAACTCATTACGTGGATAAAACGGTTGGTTTGCCACTGTATCATAAAATCATACCAATCGCCTTTTGTCAACCCAAAAGAAACTAAAGCAGCAGCACCCAATGTTAGGACAATGGCAGTAAAACGGGAGTCTAATATCTTTAAAAAGATATTTTTATGACCGGGAAATTCAGGATTCGGTTCGCGTAGGGCTAAATAAGGCAGCAAGGCAACGGCGCCGACGCCAAAGGATAAAGTGGCAAATAGCCATGCAGGTATTTTCTGCCCCCTGCCGTCAGCAAATAAGACGCAACTGTAGATGAGCGGCCAGACTCCCATGAGGTTGAATAACGCTACAATTAAAGGGTTGATGTCTGCTATTTTGCCTGTGGAAATATTGGTAATTAGTGTGATAGTTTTTTCTGGACTGTCGGGTGGTGAAAATACAAAGGCGTAGGTGATAAATGCAATCCAAAGCAGCCCAAATTCAATTTTTCTGAACATAGTTAGTTTTCTTTACTTCTGATATTACTATAACAATTTTAAAGCGTTTTTGAATAACACTTTTTTTATTAACCGCAGAGGACGCAGAGGAAGAGAAGAGAAGATGAGAGCGGATAAAATGTGAGCATCTTCTGAATGTATTGCTATTTGCTATCGCCTGTTTTGGGCAGATTGCTAAATTGTTGCATAAATTGGCGATCGATCCAATCTTTCCAATACCACAATAACCATGATTCCCACATGAAATTGCCGCGAGATGCGATCGCCATTTTATTCCCAGTACCAATTAGCCCTAAGTATTGTTCTTGCGGTGCAAAGGGTTTCAGCGGTTTTTCCAATAAAAACTGCTGCAAATTTTTAAACAGCGGTTTGCCCTGACGCACAGCAAACACGCCTGCTTTGGGACGCGGATAATTAACCATCGCGCAGATGTCTCCAGCCCCAAATACGTTGGGGTGAGAGACTGATTGTAGGCAATCGTTGACTTCCATAAAGCCGTTTGAGTCGGCTGCTAAACCGGATTCTCTTATCCAATTGGCTGCCGATGCTTGTGTCACCCAAAAAATGCGATTGCACTCTAATTCTAAACCTGATTGACAGGAAATTTTGGCATTGGGTATTGGGCATTGGGCATTGGGCATCGGGCATTCTTGATTATCTTCTATGTCAATCGTTTCTGGCTTTTCTATAGCAATAACTTTTTCCATTAAATGCAGTTTAATGCCGCGACTGATGAGAATTTCTTGAAGGCGTAGGCGCACCCGCTGATTGTGTCCCTGCATCAATTCAGCACCGCTGTGAAACAAATGAATTTCTGATGATAAATTTTCTAAATTTTCTTCCCTCTTCCTTCTTCCCTCTTCCTTCTTCCCTCTTTCTTCTTCCCTCTTCCCTCTTCCTTCTTCCTTCTTCCTTCTTCCCTCTTCCTTCCCCAATCGAGATTGCATATTTAATGCTAATTCTACGCCGCCAGCACCGCCGCCGACAATGGCTATCCGCAGCGGTTTTTGGGGATGGTTTTGCCTTTCGGAAATTAACTGATTCCAGCTAGCTAAAAACTCCGGTACGGGTTTTGCTGCAATTGCATATTCTGCCGCACCCGGTACAGATAAAGTCGCAGGAGTGCTGCCGATATCCACAGAAAGCACATCAAAATTAATCGGAGGCCGAGTTTGACAAATAACTAAATTTTTGTTAAGGTCGATCGCGATCGCCCGATCGACAACTATTTGACACCTGGCAAATTCAGCGAGCGAGCGCAAATCGATGTGACATTCATCATAATCGTAAAACCCGGCAACGTGCCCCGGCAGCATCCCCGAATAAGGCGCGTGCAGCACGTCGCTAATCAGAGTCAAACGCACTTCCGGTAGCGGTTTGATACCGAACATTTTTAATACGATAGCATGACTGTGACCGCCACCAATTAAGACTAAATCTTTCACAATTACAGATGTTCGATCGAAATGTTCCAGCACCAATATTGTACAGCACTCGCACTCCTTGGGCCGCAAAGTCCGGTAAGGATAGCTGGCAGTGCGTAATTAATGATTTCCCAGCAGTTAGACAGAATGCTGTCACTTACCCTCTGTCTCAGAGATTATAATGAACTCAGTTGCGATCGCATAACATCAATTCACCCATTTCAGTTAACCGATCCCACATTCAGCGCAAATGGCTGTAGACTGTAGAGCGAGCAAATTTTATCATCAAATTATGTCGGGGTGTGTTTCAATAGCTAACTCACCATTCAAAACTATGACATTACGCATCATTCCGCGCAGTTGGCAGCGATCGATTAAAACTCTTTTCCCGCTTCTGTTTGCCCTCTCATTCATTATAGTATTGCTGGCGAACAATTTCATTCCGGCGATCGCCCAGCAACCCCGCCAGGAAATTCGCGGCGTTTGGATGACGACAAACGACAAAGACATCCTCAGAGATCGTCGCAAACTAGGAGATGCTGTCAGCAAACTAAAACGGTTAAATTTCAACACAATCTATCCCGTTGTCTGGAATTCTGGCTATGCAATGTATCCCAGCAATGTAGCGCAGCAAAGAGATATTCAACCCTTTGTTTACAGAGGGTTAGAGGGACAAGATATGATCGCAGATTTAATCGCTCAATCTCACCGCCAAGGCCTGCTAGTAATTCCTTGGTTTGAGTTTGGTTTCATGGCTCCTCCCACCTCAGAATTAGCCTTAAATCATCCCGATTGGCTGACACAAAAACAGGACGGCAGCCAAACATCAAACGGCGCGGGCGGCGAAGTAGTTTGGCTCAATCCCTTTCATCCCGAAGTTCAGCAATTCATTACCGAACTCGTACTAGAAATCACCACTCAATACAACGCCGACGGCATTCAATTTGACGACCACATGAGTTTGCCGTCGGAATTTGGATACGATGAGTACACAGTTGCTTTGTATACCAAAGAAACCAAAAAAGCGCCGCCCAAAGATTTTCAAAATCCAGCATGGGTGCAGTGGCGAGCCAATAAAATTACGGCTTTTATGTCGCAGCTAAATCAAGCCGTCAAAGCAGTCAAGCCCAATGCAATTTTCTCAATTTCTCCCAATTACTACGAGTTTGCTTACAAACATCATCTACAAGATTGGCTGACTTGGGTGCGCTTGGATATTGCCGACGAGCTAATCGTGCAAGTGTACCGTCCCAATTTAGCATCATTTGTGGGCAAGATTAACCGTCCAGAAATGCAAGAAGCACAGCAAAAGATTCCCACCGGAGTTGGAATTATGACAGGTTTGAGAAATAACCCAGTACCGATTGAGCAAATTAAATCTCAGGTGCAAGCAGTCCAAGAATACGGCTTAGGCGCCGCTTTCTTCTACTACGAAAGCTTGTGGGAATATGCGCCCGAACCCATCGCCCATCGACTGTCTCAATTTAGTGCTTTCTTCCCGTCTTCTGCATTCCGAACAGCGCTACAAATACCCAGACGCGCGGCTACTTTCCCTCCGCCGCCACCACCAAAACCAGATCCTAAAACTAAGCCAGAGCAACCTACCAAAAACAGCACACCTTCACCCTCGCCAACCACGTAAAAGAATTAACAAGTCATCAGTCATTGGTAATTTTGTAGGGTGTGCCATTAGTCCGACAGTCCGACAGGGGTTTAAACCTCTGTCTCATAGCTGAAGTCGTCTTTAGACGACTGTAGCAATTCTATCAAAGGTGTTTTTGTATAGAGTTAGCGCTGAATATATGTGTAACTCTAATTTCCAAAATAGAGATTACTATTTTAGTCGCTTAAAACCGACTTATGCTATTAGACAGGAACTTGAGTCCCTGGCGGCCTGTGGCAGAATGAAACAGCTCTACTGGGGGCTAGGCGATACCGAGTTATGTTCCTATAAAATATCCGTATTACCAACAACTACCATCAATAAAAATGTCAACTAACCAAAAAATTTTACTTCCAAAAATGGGCTGCGGCACTTGGGCTTGGGGCAACAGATTTCTCTGGGGCTACAACGAAAGTATGGACGAGGAATTGCAAGCCGTTTTCAATCTTTGTATTAGTAACGGTGTGACTTTATTTGATACCGGCGACTCTTACGGAACAGGGAAATTAAACGGACGCAGCGAGCAGCTTTTGGGGCAGTTTTCTCAACAATATCAAGGTGTAAATAAAGACAGTATTTGTATTGCGACAAAACTGGCGGCTTATCCTTGGAGGCTGACGCGACAATCAATGATATCGGCTTGCAAAGCCTCTGCTGCGCGCCTCGGGAAAAATGTAGATTTGGTGCAAATGCACTGGTCTACAGCTAATTACGCTCCTTGGCAAGAGGGGGCTCTTTTAGATGGTTTGGCTGACCTTTATGAGCAAGGATTGGTCAAGGGAGTGGGATTGTCTAATTACGGGCCGAAACGGCTGAAATGGGTGCATCAAAGATTTAGCGATCGCCAAATTCCTATTGTTACTTTACAAGTGCAATATTCGCTACTTTCCACCTATCCGGTGACAGAACTCGGATTGAAAGATGTGTGCGATGAATTGGGGATAAAATTGATTGCTTACAGTCCTCTAGCCTTGGGGTTGCTGACGGGTAAATATTCCGAAAACGGCCCTCTTCCTAAAGGTATCCGAGGTTTGGCGTGCAAGCAGCTACTTCCGGGAATGCGATCGCTTTTGGAGTGTTTGCGAGAAATATCGACATTCAGAAACAAAACGGTTTCCCAGGTAGCCATCAACTGGTGCATCTGCAAAGAAACTATTCCGATTCCGGGGGCGAAATCTGCGGCACAGGCGAGGGATAATATTGGTACTTTGGGCTGGGAGTTAGACTCCGGGGAGATTACCGAATTGGATAAGGCGGCGGCGAGTGTAGATAAAAAAATGGTGCAGAATATTTTTCAAACTCGGTAATATCTGAGATGTTTTATCATTCTCATGAACAGGCAAGATGCCTGTTCCACAAGACATGAATTTGCCTGTTCCACAAAAACTAAATTTTCTTGTGGGGAGTAGGGGTTGGGCTTCTAGCCCGCCCATAAAAGACTTATTTACATCGCACAAAAATTTTCGACACACCGCACAAACATTTCTACACCCATCCCCAACGCAGTTTCATCAAAATCAAAACGCGGGTGATGGTGCGGGTAAGCCAAGTTTTTCTCTGGATTTGCTGAACCCAAAAAGAAATAGCAACCTGGCACTTCTTGCAAAAAGAACGACATATCCTCGCCGCCCATTGTTTGACATTCCGGCACGATTCCTGCAGGAGTTTCGACAACGGATTCTGCAACGCCGCGCACCAATTCAGCTATTCTCGAATCATTAATAACTGGCGGGTACAGCGAACAATAATCTAATTGGTAATTGGCCCCGTGACTCTGACAAATTCCGGCAATTAGTTGCTCGATTCGCTTGGCAAAATAACCTTGATATGCAGGATTGAAATAGCGCACCGTGCCACCGATTTGAGCGGTGTCGGCAATGACGTTGTGCGTGTGGCCTGCGTGGAATTGGCCGACAGTTACTACTGCTGAGTCGATCGGGTCAATGTTCCGCGCGACAATTGCCTGCAAAGCGCTGACAATTTGGGCTGTAACGACGATCGAGTCCACAGTCTGATGTGGCATTGCGCCGTGTCCACCTTTCCCAAAAATCGTGCAGTCAAAAACTTCGACAGCCGCCATCAGCGCGCCCCTGCGGACGCCTACAGTACCCAACGGTAGATTGTTCCACAAATGCAAGCCGACGATCGCATCAACATCAGGATTCTTCAAAACTCCCGCTTCAATCATCGGTTTTGCGCCTCCTGGCCCTTCTTCGGCGGGCTGAAAGATAAATTTTACCTTACCCGAAAAGCTGTGTTTGTGCTTAGCAAGATAACAGACAGTACCAAGGGCGATCGCAGTGTGGCCGTCGTGGCCGCAAGCGTGCATAATTCCATCATGCTGCGATCGATAATCCACCTCATTTTCTTCTTGAATCGGCAAAGCATCCATATCAGCTCGAATTGCCAAAACCCGCCCCGGTTTGCCGCTGTCTATAGTGGCGACAATACCAGTTTTAGCAATATTAGTTTCATGCTCAATTCCCCATTCCTGCAACTTTTGCGAGATAAACTGCGCCGTTAAATTTTCATCAAAACTCAACTCCGGTTTTTGGTGCAAAAGGCGACGCCATTCTACTAGCTGAGGCTGCAAATTTCTAATCTCCAGCCGCAACTGAGATAAATCCACAGAAGTTAAATTCGGTAAAGTAGAAACCATGTTTTATTCTCCTTTTTTTTGATTAGGTTTTAGATTTAAGCACTTAATAAATGGTAATCACTAATTATAGCAATCCAGAATAAGTCGTGAAACTCTCTCTGCTGTTTCTCTGCGGTCTCTGCGCTCTCTGCGGTTAAAATAAAATCTTCTTCAATCCTATCCCAGTTGGGCCGGATATTTTTTTAAAATGAACCGTAGAGGACGCAGAGTACGCAGAGGAAGAGAGGAATGAGAAAGAGAGGTGTTTAGAATAGGGTTATTTAGAAGTCTGAGCAACTAAATTCACCCCTGGCAGTAACCGCTCTAAATCTAAATCTGAAGCAACTTTAGCTAATTTAGCAAGGTCAGTCGGGTCATCTAAATGCCGCAAAATACCCAACACAGGTATTTGAGTCAGCGACTGGATCAAATCAACGGGCGCTAAATCGGCAATTTCTTGTTCAGAATAAGCTTTAACGCAATTGAGCACAATTCCTCTCAGCTTAAAACCAGTGTGTCTGGCGAGAGCAAGATTCGCTACAGCTTGCCCGATCGCCCCCAACCTCACAGGTACTACCAAAACCCCCCTCAGCCGCCAATCCCTGGCAATATCGGCCACCGTCAGTTCCCGCGTTACAGGCGAACCCAGCCCTCCCAAAGCTTCCACCAACACAAAATCCTTGCGTTCAGAGAGGCTTTGCAGCGCCGTCCAGACCTTTTCGAGTTCGATACGTCTCCCCTCCAGTTCCGCAGCAATTGGTGGTGCTAGAGGCGCATCAAAGTGCAGCGGATTGAGTTCTTCGGGGGATTGGTCGAGGGCAAACAAACGAGTGTAGAGTTCGCGATCGCCCGTTCCCGTTTGCATGAGTTTCATAATTCCCAAACTGCGATCGGGAAAATACATTTGCCAATAAGCAGCCAGAGCGCTGGTCAAAACAGTTTTGCCCGCGTCGGTATCAGTTCCAGCAATTAGCAAGGAGTTCATTGACAAATAGCTAACAAATAATTGGCCTCAACCTCAGTCTAGGGGAATTTTGCCAGAAGTTTAGAGTTCTGGCGATGGTGCGGGTGTTGGTAGTGGTTCCGGTAACGGCGTGGGTTCGGGTTCCGGTGACGGCGCTGGTGTTGGTTCCGGTTCCGGTGACGGCGCGGGAGTTGGTTCCGGTTCCGGCGACGGTGCGGGAGTTGGGGCTGGTTCCGGTGATGGTGCGGGAGTTGGTGCGGGAGTTGGTGCTGGTGTTGGGGACGGCGCGGGTGTTGGTTTGGGTGCGGGAGTTGGTGCGGGCGTCGGTTTGGGCGTCGGTTTGGGCGCGGGAGTCGGCGCGGGCGTCGGTTTTGGTGTGGGAGTTGGCGCTGGGCTGGGTTCTGGGCTTGGTTCCGGCAAAGGTTCTGGGCTTGGTTCCGGCAAAGGTTCTGGGCTTGGTTCCGGCAAAGGTTCTGGGCTTGGTTCCGGCAAAGGTTGTAGGGTTGGGGTTGGCAAAGGTTGCGGGGTTGGGGTTGGCAAAGGTAGCGGGTTTGGTATGGGAGTTAGTGTCGGCGTGGGATTTATGAGTGCTGGCGCAGTCGGAGTGGGTTTGGGGCGCGAATTGTTGAGAAATGAGCCGACTAAAGCCCAGGAACCGAAGCCTGTCAAGATTACTAAGCCCGCCAGCAGACCGATCGCAGCAATGGGATTGTCCCAAAAAGAGCCGCCAACAGGCTCAATTAACGGGTCGGGCTGGTTTTGCGGGTGGGAACTCTGGGCGGCGGGCTCTGGCGGCCTGCCCACGGCCACCGTTGCTATGAGCGAAGGGTTTGTCGGCACAACTGCTGGCTGCGCGGGCGGTACAGTTGGCTGGCTAGGCTTAGGATTAGTTTGGGCGTCGAGTGCTTGGGCGACTTCGCTGACAGATTGATATCGATCGCCCGGAGACCGGCTCAACATCCGATTGAGCACCAAAGCCAAACCCGTGCTCACCTGAGCTTGCTGCTGCCAATTCCACTGCAGCGTTGTTTGATCGAGCAATTCCTGCGGTTCTTTGCCCGTCAGCAGGACGATCGCCGTTACGGCTAAAGCGTAGAGGTCGCTGCTGGCTGTTGCCCGCCCGCTTTGCAACTGTTCCATCGGCGCGTAGCCGATTTTGCCGACAGTTGTTGCGTGGGCTGTTCCTTCGGGAGACTGGACTTTGGTGGCGAGTTCCTTCACCACTCCAAAGTCAATCAGCACAGGCATTTGGTCATTTTCCCGCCGAATTATATTTTCTGGGGAGATGTCGCGGTGGATGATGCCGCGGGCGTGGATGTGAGCCAGTACCGGCAGCATTTGCCGGATAAATACCAAGACTTCGGCTTCAGTGAAGGTGCGACCAGTTGAAGTTCGATCGAGCAACAGTTCGCGGTAAGTCATTCCTTCCACGTAATCCTGCACTAAAAACAAACGCTGGTTCTCTTCAAATATTGCCCGAAACTGGGGAATTTGTGGATGCCCAATTTGGTAAAGTATTGCCGCCTCTCTTTGAAACAATTCCTTCGATTTTTCCAAAACGTAAGGCCCGCTTTGCACCGGAATCAATTCCTTCAGGGCGCAGCGTTCTTGAAACCGTCCCAAATCTTCTACTAAATAAGTCCGGCCAAATCCTCCTTGACCTAAAATATTCACCAAGCGGTAGCGGTTTTGTAGGAGAGTTCCAATAGCAATAGGTGGCTGCATAAGTTTAAGTAGAAACTGTTAAAAAATAGACGATCGCTCACAGACTTAGACTGCTACGTCTTTAAGGCTTCATAGCATACTTCACTGTCTCTAGTTCCCAGTCCCGACCAAAGTTAGTATTTTACATTCTTTTGACATTCTTGGATGCAAGCATGGTCAGAAACCGGATTTTTTCACGAAAATACACAGGTTGTAACCCGCATATCCCATCAAAAACCCGGTTTCTGCGTTAATATCTCAAGGGATAAATGCACGATTTTTCGTAGAAACCGGGTTTTTGGTCTTAGCCCTAATAAATTGTCGCCCCTCGGCCTAAGCCATACATCTCTATAAAGCTTGAGATTATTTATGGGAGATGCCTACTGACTACTGACTACTGACTACTGACTACTGACTACTGATTAAGCTTTGCTTTCACCATCTCTTGAATTCTGTTACCGTCTGCTTTGCCCTTAAGCTGCTGCATTGCCTTGCCCATCACCTTGCCCATATCCTTTGCAGAAGTAGCGCCAACCGAGGCAATCACTTCGTCAACGACTTGACTCACCTCTTCGTCTGACATCTGCGCCGGCAAATACTCTTCAACAATTGCCAACTCCGCCTCCTCTTGTGCCACTAAATCTTCGCGGCCACCTTTGCGGTATTGTTCGATCGAATCCCGGCGCTGTTTGGCTATTTGCATCAAAATTTCCATTTCTTGAGCTTCTGTCAGCGTTTCTTGCCCGGAGGGACGGAGGCTGACTTCTTTTTCGAGAATAAATTTCTTGATGCCACGAACTGTTTCCAAGCGAACTTTGTCCTTGGACTTCATGGCTGCTTTGATTTCTGCGTCAATGCGTTCTCTTAAGCTCATCGATTTCTACCTTGCTTTGCCCGATATCAAAAATCTGAAGTATGCTTCCGATTCTTAACTTTTTTTACAGTATTTTTCAAGTTTATTGCCTGTTGGTGGCATTTTTCTCGCATTGAACCCGGATGCCTTGGGCTTTCGACGGAATTTGGGGTGGCTGCACTTGCAGCCTCAGCCCCAAATTGACTCACGCCAGAACTTTGAGAGGCAGGGGCACAAGTGCGATCGTACTTCTGCCAGTACAGAGTTCGCTACAACCCACATTCCACACCCTGGCGTGTCATACAGCATAATTACGTAGAAAACTCTATCTTTACAGTAATAAATTATGCCTTTAACAAGTTTTATATCCGTTAATGTACGGTATTCAAGTATAATTCATAGTTTTATTGCTGGATAAAAATAAGTAAAAACCGATTCTGACCGTTAAGGATACCGAATGTGGGGTAGAAACCGGATTTGTTGGACATATTTCTGCAAGTCCTATTCAATTCGCCTAACTTCACACTTGTGGTCGCCCCGAAAGTTAAATCTATTAAAAAATTGGCTGAATATTTCTAGTTTCAGATGGTAAGATAGCGATGGAATAAACGTCCTGCAAGAGGCCTGCTGTGATCCGTTCTGCTACTTTACCGCTTCCGCTTCCCGAGCCGCCGGTTTCCGCTCATGACCGTCTGCGGCTGTTCTCCGGTTCTGCTAATATTCCCCTCGCCCAAGAGGTGGCTCGCTATCTGGGGATTGATTTGGGGCCGATGGTTCGCAAGCGGTTTGCTGATGGGGAACTGTACGTTCAAATTCAAGAATCGATTCGGGGTTGCGATGTTTACTTGATTCAGCCAACTTGCTGTCCGGTAAACGATCGCCTCATGGAATTGTTAATTATGATCGATGCTTGTCGCCGCGCTTCGGCCAGACAAATTACTGCCGTCATCCCCTATTACGGATATGCTAGGGCTGACCGCAAAACGGCCGGAAGAGAGTCGATTACTGCAAAATTAGTGGCTAATTTGATTACGGAAGCTGGGGCCGGTCGCATTTTGGCGATGGATTTGCACTCGGCTCAGATTCAAGGTTATTTTGACATTCCTTTCGATCACGTTTACGGTTCGCCGGTGCTTTTGGATTATCTGGCGAGCAAGCAGTTGACGGATATTGTTGTGGTTTCGCCGGATGTTGGCGGAGTCGCTAGGGCGAGAGCTTTTGCCAAAAAGCTTGGTGATGCTCCCCTGGCAATTATTGACAAGCGCCGCCAAGCTCACAACGTGGCAGAAGTGATGAACCTCATCGGTGATGTGAGCGGCAAAACAGCCGTGTTGGTGGACGACATGATCGATACTGCCGGCACGATTTCTGAAGGTGCGAGATTGTTGCGCCGGGAGGGTGCGAGGCAGGTTTATGCTTGTGCTACTCATGCGGTGTTTTCGCCTCCGGCGATCGAGCGTTTGTCTAGCGGGATTTTGGAAGAGGTAATTGTTACGAATACAATTCCTGTGCCGGAAGAGAACCGTTTTGAGCAGTTGACGGTGCTGTCGGTAGCCAATTTGCTCGGAGAAACTATTTGGCGGATTCACGAAGATAGTTCTGTTAGCAGTATGTTCCGCTAGAGGGCAAAGACAGTTTTTGAATGTGTGTTTTAGGGTGCGTTAACAAGAGTGTAACGCACCGTTTTTTTGCCCAATAGTGCGATCGTTTCCCGCAAGTAATCAGCCCAGGCGCATCTAACTTTTACTCTCAAGTCCCATCAAATTCTTGTGGAGTGGGCGTCGCGCCCGCCCGGAAAATACAATTGAGAGGTCGAACAGCTTATCAAGTTCCTCGGTAAAATAACGCTTATAACTTTGTAGGGAGGACTCAAGTCCTCATAAAATTCGCTCGGAGTTGAGTTTTCACTACGAACCAATGTGACGATCGGCGATCGATCGCACTTGGTACCACCGGAACAAGAGATGGTAAAATTCTATCTTGTTGTCTGAAGAGGGCGACTTTTTTATATTCTAGATAAGTCTCATCATAATAAGGAGCCAATAGGGAAAAATCATGAAACATTCACTTGTACGAACAGTGGCAGCACTGGCAGGTTCAGCAATTTTAACACTTGGCGCGATCGGTTCGGCTAAAGCATTTACTTTTGACGAAACCGACATTAACCAAGACCGAGTAATTGTCATCGCCCAACCCCGCCCTTCCGGTGGCTACCAATTGCTAATTGTAGAACAGGTATCTGACAAGCGGAAATGCTGGAGCGAAAGTGGCTCTAATCCCGTGAAAGTCGATCCATTATTAGTTAGTTTTGATTTCACCGGTATTTGTGGCCGCGCAACAGACAGCAACGGCTTTTCAATTCGCATGGCAGGCACTGATTTAGCATTAACATACGCCCTGACTTTGGAAAGTGTTGATGGGGATGTTCTACTAATTGGAACTCCGGTAGATTACCAAGGTAAATCTGTGATTATCGGTCGCACAAATGGCGATGCTAACGAATTCATGAAAGTCACTCTCGATCCTGCTTGGCGCTTGAGTAAAAGGGCTTACCAAGGTCGCACATTAGGTCACTTTTATTTCACTACCAATCAACCCGCACCGGAAGAAATTGGCAATACCGGAGGCAATACCGGAGGCAATACCGGAGGCAATACCGGAGGCAATACCGAAGCAATACCGCAGCCAATACCAATACAAATACCGCAGCCAATACCAATACAAATACCGGAGGCAATACCGCAGCCAATACCCCAGCCACCGCAGCCAACACCGCAGCCAATACCGCAGCCAATACCGCAGCCAATACCGCAGGAAATACCAATACCGTAGGCAATACTGACCCTTCTACAATTCGGAGATAGCTACCGATGATATCTACGCTTCCGAAATTAAAGAAGCTGTGGGCTTTGGGTTTGTAGCCCGGTTTTCTCAAGATAATACCTTTCGACCGCAACTTGCTGTTACCAGAGAGCAATTGGTATCTTTAGTATTGAAATCCTGGAAAGGAATACCTGTTCGTAGTGAGGACTAAAGTCCTCATCATATCGTTTCCTTCCGTTTCTTCTTAGATGGCTTTTTAGGAGTTTTCTGGACGGGGATTGTCTCGGATTCTTGGTGTGCTATGTCTGGGTTTACTTCACACAAGTCGTTCAAGGAAAGTTTGTGCTGGGATTCGAGTTCATTTAGCAAGTTTGATGCTGTTTCTAATATTTGTTTTCCCTGTCTGGCTTGAATAGTAGTTTTATTTTCGATCGCATCTAGCAACACAAAAATCGAGACTGTTTGCCAAATATCTAAATCGTCGCCTACGACATCGCAAGCAGAGACAATTTTGCCGTTTTCGGGGACGTGAATTCCTAAACCGGAAGCTTGAATTAACGGCTGGATTTCTGCTAGACTTAAATTCGCAAGGTCGCTAATTTTATGTTCGAGCGATACTAAATCTGCTAAATCGGGCAAGTTGACCGATTCTGTCGCTAAAGCATCGAATTTAAAGGTAAGAGTTTGATTCAGCGGATCGGAAATGGCATAAATTGATTGAATTTGCGATCGACTAACTGCACCTTTATCGAAAAAATCTCTACCTTGCGGGGCGATCGCAATTTGCCCATTTTCAGCCACCTCCAAACTTTCCAAACTAACCAGAGTCGCCGCCGTAGTCTTCACAAAAATCTCGTCCAACCCCAGCAAATCCGCCAATTCCTTCAAAGTTGGCGCAGGTTCAAACTCAACGCCCGCCCGCAAAATAAACTCTTCCAACACGTTAAACTCGCGCGGTTCGCTAATCGCCACCTCCAGCGGAGTTTGCCGGATTGCAAAGCGGAATTGACGCGCCGCCAACACCGACAAACCCGGATTTTGTTGCTCAATCTGTTCGGCTAGCGAACTTAAATTCGAGTCTATTGGTTTAGTTGAGGACGCTAGAAACATCTACAAAACCTCCGCAGTGACGCACCGTTTTTGAAACTTCCTGATACATTTTTCCCACTGTACCTGTTTGTTGGGTAAATAAATCGTGGCAGCCGACAACTACCAGCAATTCTTGAGCGCGGGAAAATGCCACATTCACCCGTTCCGGTTCCTTCGCAAATCCAATATCGCCCCTAACATTATTGCACACTGTGCTGACAATAATTACAGGTCTTTCCATGCCTTGAAATATGTCAACCGTACCAGTACGGATGCTCAAAGCAGGGAATCTTTCCCCTTCGATTCTGTCTTTAATTGCATTCAATTGAGCAGCATAAAAAGTGATAATTCCGATTTCTTTCGGTGGTTCACCGTCGGCAACTTTGGGCCGCCAAGCTGTCTCCATTTGTTCGCACAAACGCTCGATCGCATCAATCTCCTTAACATTCAACCGCGAAGTACCCTGTTTTTCCTCTTCAAATCCTTGTCCGATCGGCGTTTTCACCCACAGAATGTGATTATTTTCTTGAATGATTCTACCTGCGAGGTTGTGGGCGCGTTTGGTGTCAGCTTCCTGGATGCCACAGTTGAGTTTTTGCTGGTAAAACTGATTGATTGCGCCCATGATTTGTGGGTGCATTCGATACTGAGTTGTCAGCATTTTTTTGATGCTGTCGCTGGCATTTTCAAACAAAACTTTGAACAGCGATTCTTTGATAAAGCTAAGTTCGTCTCCGGTACAGCCGATGTCTTCGGCAATATCGTCGATCGTACTTTGATTAAACATCGGCGGCAATTGCCTGTGATCGCCCACTAATACTAACTTTCTGCCCTTCAAAGCGGGGATTAACAACTCTGGCGGAGTGCATTTGCTAACTTCGTCAATGATGACTGCATCAAAGCTGGGAAAGTTTTTAGTAAAATCGAAACTAGCAGCTTGCACGCAAGTAATGCCGATCACGTTGGCATTGTCAATATAAATTTGCTTTAAATCGTTGCGGTCTTTTTCTGATGGATTGCGGAGTTTTTGAATCCAATCTGTCACAAAGTTTTGAGAGCGATTTAGGGCGATTTCTTCTTGTTCTAATTTCCGCTGCCAAGTTTTGAAGAGACGCTTAATTTTGCTTAAAAAAGCTCCGCTGAATAATCCTGTATTCGGAACTTCTGGCTGGTATTGAGTCGGGATAGTTTGCCATGCTGACTCCCACCAATTTCTCTCAACAAGTAATGCTGCGGTTGGTTGTTGCTGTTGCAGTTGAGCGTTAATTTCGCTCAACTCGGCTTGAAGTTCGGCGAGTTGCTGCTGCGAAGTTGCAGCCGCAATTTGCAGCGGGGATAAATGCTCGTCAAGACTCTTTTTGATAGTCTCCAAAACCCCAAAAGGTTCTAAGTCAGCAATGGATTTTTCAAGCTGAAGCGCGCTTGCTTTCCAAGCCTCAACTTGCTTGACAAAATGCTGCGGTTGCTCCCAAATATTTGATTTTTGGGCGAGATATTGTTCGGCTAAAATCCGCAACTTTTCAGGTACATTTGGCTGTTGGACAATTGCTTGCAACAAATTAGTAACTTCGCTAATTTTTAAGTTTGCCTCTTGCTGTGCTGTTTCTACCTGAAGTTTAGCGGCGGATATTTGCTGCTGGTTTAAGGTTTGACCGATTTTATCTAATAACTGTTGCTGTTTGATAAGCTGCTGTTCGGTTTCGGTTTTCAGGGGAACCACGCACTGACGCGCATTTGCGAGGATACTGTGCAGCAATTCTTTGACTAGGCGATCGAAGGTAGCCTGGATGTGATTTGGCTGCAAGGATTCACTATAAAATTGTTGAATGCTACCTAAGAAAGTGCGAGCTTTTTCGATGATAAATTTGCGCTGACTTTGGCTGACTTGGGAGTAGCTGGCGAAGTCTTTGGCGAGTTGTTGCCACTGTGTACGATCGCCCGCAGAGAGCACGATCGGCGTTTGACTCAAATTTAGGTGCAAAAACTCGCTAAACCGGAACTGTTGCCCTTGTATATCCTTAAAACCTGCGCTTTCTTCGTGGGCTACCGCCTTTTGCAACCGATCCAAATCGGGCAAATTGATTTTGCATTTGGGCGGCACGATCGGCAATTTGAGCGATCGGGCAATTTTCAGCAATCCTGCGGGCAATTCTACCATATCATCCGTCAGGATTGCGCCCGTTTCCCAGCAAGTTTTCACAACTTCATAGAGTCCCGTATCTGCCGTCTCAATCCACTGTGCAACGGCTACAACAACGGCTGCAATTTCCGCTTTTCGCAGTTCCAAATTCTTGATTTTCTGTTCGAGATTGTGGCGGTGTGTCTGATTTTGCCGATCGCCCAATTCGAGTTGATTCACAGCCTCAGACATCTGCCGCGACGCCCGCAACGACTCCGCAACCGCCGACATAGCGTGACAAACATCATCAGCGCGATCGAATGCCGTCTTAAATTCCGATATTTGCGCTGCTACTGTTTCCTGCAACCAAACCGCAATCCCAAACGCGCCGCAAGCAGGGCGATCGAAGCCTATTTGAATAGCATTGCTAGCGGCAATCCGAACATTTGCCATAAAGTTTTCTACTAAAACATTGCCTTCGGAATAGGGTTTTAGTCGGGGCATAAACTCGGCATTTTCTGGAGATTCCCAGTTGACATTAGGCGCATCCAGCAGATTTTCTAACCCACTAACTAGAGGTTCAATCTCCATTTTTTCGGTTAAAATCTGTTCATACTCTGCTGCTTGCTGGCTGCACTTTTCCTCAAGATTTGCTTTACTGTCGTGCAGGTGTTTTAGTCCATTAAAAAAATCTCTCTCTGCGGCACAGTAGGCGGTAAATCGCTCTGATTCTGCCAGCAACTGCCGCAAAGATTTGATATTAGTCAGGCGCTGCGAGAGCTTTTCTTCGCAGTCAGTCGCCGTATTTTGCAGCCAAGTGCCGATCGCATTTTCCTCCAAAAACGGCTGCCCTTCTTCCTGTACCTTATGAGCTTTTCCCTTCCGCAAAGCCCGAATCGCCGGGTTGTGAACTAACCGACTCAAAGCATTATCTACAGCCAAATTTGCTTGCGAAGCAATCAGCGTTTTGCCACCCTGACGGGCAATTTGGTAGCAAATCTCCGCAATCACAGTCGTTTTGCCCGTTCCCGGCGGGCCTTGAATCAAAATTAAATCCCGCGCCGAAAGCACCGTTTCTACGGCAGCAAGTTGATCCTCATTAGCATTGCGATTTAATAAGTTTTCCCGATCCAATTTAATCAGTTTTTCCGGCATTCGCGCCTGAGAAGAGTCGAATAAAAACTCACTCAAATAGGGATTTTGAGCGCGGCCATCTGTCAGCATTTTTAAAGCTTTTTTCTTGCGTTCGATCTGACTGATATCGCCCGCAGCCTCAAAATACAAGAATCCTTGTTTGGGCATTTGATATCGCCCGCCCGCCATGCGATCGCCTAAATCAACATCTAACTTAATGCGTAATTTACCATGTTCAAAGTCTATTTCAGCGATGCTACCCAATGTCTCTCCATCTCGGCTGCTTCTGCTTCCGGGCGGCGAATCAAACAGAATAATTTCTTCATTTCTGGCTTTTTTCAGCCTTTCGCGAAAGTCGCCCAATTCTAAGGAATTTTCCTCATAGCCGTCAAGAGTTGCGGAATTACGTTCAATTTCAAAAGTGACGATTTTAAAGCCGGAACCGTAATTATGACCGCGAAAAGGCACGCAAAATTGACGCGCTTCCGCAATGCGTTTTTCCACATTTAAAAAAGTATGCCAAACTTTTAGTTGTTCCGTCGTTGGTATGTGTCTGTCGTCCCAAAATGGCATTTGTTGGACGCGGGCGATCGACTTTACAGGAATTGGTGAGCGACTGTTAGCCAAAAGTCGCAACTGAACCGGCAAAGCATACCCATCTTTCCTCCCTCTGGGAACCGCCACCAAACCAGCATCCAGCAGTTTTAAACCGCCAATTCCGTCTTCACAGCGTACAGTTGCTAACAACCGCAAAGTGCGATCAGCTTGTTGCAACAATTGCGGTAATTCAAAATCATCTCCATCCGTAGCAAGCAGCAATTCCCAGATTTCTTCTTCCGAAAATCTCTCATTTACCTTTTGGCGACGCACGTAGAAAAGACTGTGGGATTTGCCGGCAATCTCAGACATCAGAATTTCCGCACGCTCTCTGCATTCCCAATCGCAATATTTCCCTAAAGCCGCTTCTCCTTCTATATCCCGAATAAACTTATTAATTGTGCGATCGCCACTAAATTTATATCCCCAATCTTCTGCTACTAAAGACGGCATATTTTGATTTTAGATTTTAGATTTTAGATTGGATTTAAGATTAGCACATCGGAACTTGTGCCGACACATTGGTGTCAACTAGAGCCTGCAACCCCTGATAAATCTGGCTTTTTGCTGAGTCTAGATCCCCCTAAATCCCCCTTAATAAGGGGAGTAGGGGTTGACTTTGATCACGCTCTTGTCCCCCCCTTATTAAGGGGGGTTAGGGGGGATCTAGACCTAACTGTCAAACAGCAGACCTATACTACTTTTAACGTTAAGTGGACACAAATGATACCGACAGAACGGCTAAATCCCAAAGATTAAGGTTTGCTGAAGCCCACCCGGAGGCGATCGAATTAAACTGTTTAGAATCAAAAGGGCGAATGATGGGAATTGAACCCACGAATGGTGGTACCACAAACCACTGCCTTAACCACTTGGCTACACTCGCCATATCTTTTGTAACTATAGCATCAGATCTCAGCACAAGTCTAGGGGTAGGGCAAAAATATTTTGAAATATTTCTGAGCGTCCCTCAACCGGACAGATCGATTATGCCTCAAGTTCCAAGCACAGTAAGACTATAGCACAATTCTCGCTCTGTGCGATCGGCCTGTGCGAGCCTCTTCGAGGGCTTCGCCAACGGCAATTATCTCGCCCCCAGCACTCATGCGGCCTGGGTTGGGCAGCTCTGGCAGCGTCCCGATTCGGCCAAGCGCATTAAAATAGCCTTATCAGCCCAGGTGCATCTAAATTTTACACTCCAGTTTGATAAAACTCACCTCTGGCACAATTCTCAAGAACAGGCAAGATGCCTGTTCCACAAAGAATGAATTTCTTTTAGGGTGGGATCTTCTAGTCCGCCCCTAAAAACCTTATTGAGAATTGTGCAACATCTCAGAGGAAATGCTTGTGGGGTGTCCCGCCCGCCCGAAAAATACAACGCAAGAAGCGGGACAGCTTATCCCACACCGCATGAGTTATCAACCATCCCTCTTCTCTCTCTTCTCTCTTCCCTATTCCTTCGCGCCGCTTCGCATCTTCGCGGTTCGTTTAAAAAAAAGTCTTGTCCGCAATCTAAAATCTAAAATCTAAAATCGATATGAGCTACTGTGTCAACCCAGAATGTCAAAATCGTCAAAACTCCAACACCGCCAAATTTTGCTTAAACTGCGGCTTTAACCTGTTGCTGAGACAGCGATATCGCCCGATTGAACTTTTAGGTAGAGGCGGATTTGGTAAAACTTTTCTAGCAATTGATGAAGACATCCCATCTCTACCCCGCTGTGCAGTCAAGCAATTTTATTTTTACGACCGTGACCCCGAAATTTTCAACAAAGCCGTTGAATTATTTCGCCAAGAAGCCGTCTGTTTAGACGAACTCGGAAAACACCCGCAAATCCCCACATTATTAGCGGGATTTGAACAAGAAGGTCATATTTATTTAGTTCAAGAGTTTATAGAGGGATCGACTCTTAAACAAGAATTAGACAAGAGTGTCTACGATGAAGAGAAAGTTTGGCAACTGCTGCAAGACTTACTGCCCGTGCTGCAATTTATCCACGAGAAGCGCGTCATTCACCGCGACATCAAACCTGAAAATATTATCCGCCGCCAATCGGACAACAAACTCGTATTGATCGATTTCGGCATTGCCAAACTGCTGACTGATTCAGCCCTACTCCGTTCAGCAACGCTCATTGGCAGTCAAGATTATGTAGCTCCCGAACAAATGCGTGGCAAAGTATTTCCTGCTAGCGACCTTTACAGTTTAGGGGTTACTTGCATTCGCCTAATGACGCAAGTTCCTCCTTTGGATATGTACGACTGCAACAACGAGCGCTGGTGGTGGCGCGAGTTTCTCCCCAAAGCGACGAGTATTAGCGACGAGTTAGGCGAAATTTTAGATAAATTGTTGCAAACTCGTCTCAATCAGCGGTACAGTTTTGCTACGGAAGTTTTGCAAGATATCCAAGCAGCTTTAGATATTTGCAATCCAAATTTGCTTTCGCCCAAAAAGCCGATCGCTCCTGCTCCCAGTAATAGCGACAACTCAACGGATCTGGGCGCGCTACAAACTTCTGATTCTCCCATTTTACCCACAAAATCAGTCGCCAATTCCGCAGAAACTTTTTCCTTATCTGTTACTTCAAATCTCGATCGAGATCTAATTTCTGCACGGGGAGTTGATTATACCAAACTGCGGGATTTTTTGTCAAACAAAAAGTGGAAAGAAGCCGATCGCGAAACTTGGGTTCTGATGTGTCAATCTCTTTCCCAGCAACCGGGAACTCAGCTAGAAATTAGCCAAATTTACCAGCTACCCTGCGAAGAATTGCAAACACTCGATCGCCTGTGGCTGCACTACAGTCAAGGTCGGTTTGGCTTCAGCGTCCAAAAGCAGATTTATGAAAGCGTTAAGGGAGACTATATCAGATTTTGCGATCGGGTCAACTGGCAAACCTACAATTCTGCTACTGCTTTAGGGCAGATTAAATTTAGTCAGCAAGCACCAATCGGACACCTCCCCTCTCGCAGTTGGGTGGGCGGCCTTCAGTGGCTGCGACATCTCGATGCCCTGTCAGCAAAATTAACCGAGTGCGACAATAATCCTGCTCCTAAATTGTAATTTGGTCTACCGACTCACTAAGTAAAATTTCATATTTAAACTCTACCTGAAAGCAGAGAAATTTGTCGAGCTAGATGTATCCATCGACCGAGGCTCGGTGCGATCGTTTGTCGCACAATGGATTCTGAAGGCGAACACAGATAAAGTCTGCAATCCTTGAGACTTTAACAAGAGAACTAAAAAGAGGTACCGATCCATGTTTTTTCACAAAAAAGAATTAATGTCTGCGGTCACAGTAGACGAAGCCAACCCCCGTTTTGCCCAATTGCTGCTAGAACAGTTTGGCGGAGCAACCGGAGAACTCACAGCAGCTTTGCAATACTGGGTGCAGTCATTCCACTGTGAAAATGCAGGGATTAAGGATATGCTTCAAGATATTGCGATTGAAGAATTCAGCCACTTAGAAATGGTGGGGCAACTGATAGAAATGCACACCAAAAATGTTGACCAAACAGAAGCTTATAAAAGCACTTTGTTTGCCGTGCGCGGCATAGGACCACACTTGTTGGACAGCCAAGGTCAAGCTTGGACAGCAGCTTATATCAATGAAGGCGGGGATGTGGTGCGCGATTTGCGCGCTGATATCGCTGCCGAAGCAGGAGCTCGCCAAACCTACGAAGAATTGATTAAATTAGCACCGGATGCAGGAACGAAAAAGACGCTGCACTTCCTGCTGACTCGCGAAATTTCTCACACTCAAATGTTTATGAAAGCTCTGGAATCGCTCGGTAAACTCACCGATCCGATGTTCGGCAATATTCCGCCAGATAACACAGTAGATCTCTACTTTAACTTGTCAACAAATGGCAAGGATGAACGTGGCCCTTGGAACTCGGAACCTACTTTCCAATACATCGCCGAACCAGGCCCAAGAGTTTAATCTGAATATTCCGCAATCACCCTCGCACCAAAGTAGCTGAGTAGGTTGGGTAAAGCTTCGCGTTACCCAGCCTACTCTTTGCTATCAAGAGCGATCGGCTAAAAAATGTTATAGTTATTGAAAATCTCCCGGACTCCTGCAGAAACCGGGTTTTTTTTACGAAAATACTTCGCAGCAGCCTCTTGCAGCCGTTGAAAAACCCGGTTTCTTGAGTTGGTACGCGCAAGTCCAGATCCGGATCGAACATTAAACATCAAATCCATATTGAAATTGCGATCGACCTATTTATTAGTCTCTCACGGCAGCCGTGACCCCAGACCTCAAGTAGCTTTGGAAAACCTAGGTCAACTGCTGTCTCAAAAATTGGCTGACTCGTTCCCCGCAGTAGCAACCGCCACCTTAGAACTCGGGCCCGCACCGCTGCACGAACAAATTTGCAGTTTTGGCGAACGTACTTTGTCGCTGGGACTGACAGAATTGCAAATACTGCCTGTATTTTTATTGCCGGGAGTTCACGTCGCCGAAGACATACCGGCAGAGGTGGAAATTGCCCAACAAACTTTTGGTGACAAGCTAAAAATTGCATTGCGCCCGCATTTAGGTTCCCAGGAAGCAGGCTTAACAAAATTGGTAAAAAGTCAGATGGAAGAGGTGACTTTTCTGCCCAATCTGCTATTGCCAAAATGGATTTTATTATCTCACGGCAGCCGTCGCCCCGGAGGTAACTCGACAGTTGAGGAAATCGCTAGCAAACTCGGTGCGCTGACAGCTTATTGGTCGGTAAAGCCGAGTTTGGAAGAGCAAATTGACTGTTTGGTTCGTGGTGGACAGCAGCAAATAGGGATTGTGCCATACTTCTTATTTAATGGAGGAATTACAGATGCGATCGCCAAAAATGTCGCACAGCTAAAGCAGCAATTTCCTGCGGCGGAACTTCATCTCGCAAATCCTCTAGGCGCAAGTGTACAATTAGCAGACTTAATTGGGAATTTAATTCAAAAATGAACCGCAGAGGCAAAGAAGAGGTAAAGGAAGAAAGAAAAATGTCTTTAGGAAAAGTGTATTTAGTAGGTGCGGGACCCGGAGATCCGGGTTTGATGACCTTGAAGGGAAAAGCTTTGTTAGAGTGTGCAGATGTCGTGATTTACGACGCTTTAGTCAGCCCTCAAATTTTGGCAGCAATCAACCCCCAAGCAGAACGAATTGATGCCGGAAAACGCAAAGGGCGTCACTCGTTAATGCAAGATGAAACCACTCAGTTAATGATAGAAAAAGCTGGAGATAATGCGATCGTAGTTCGTCTCAAAGGCGGCGATCCGTTTATCTTCGGCCGCGGCGGCGAAGAAATGGAAGAGTTGGTAAAAGCGGGAGTGTCAGTAGAAGTCGTCCCCGGCGTAACTTCTGGGATTGCGGCCCCTGCTTATGCGGGAATTCCTTTAACACATCGATCGTACAGTTCCTCTGTCACCTTTGTCACCGGTCACGAATCAGCGGGAAAATATCGACCGGAAGTAAATTGGCAGGCGATCGCTCGTGGCTCGGAAACCATTGTAGTATACATGGGAATCCACAATTTGCCTTACATTATCGGCCAGTTAACAGATGCAGGATTGAGTGCAGAAACGCCCATAGCGTTAGTGCGCTGGGGAACGCGGCCGGAACAAGAAGAATTGATCGGAACTTTGGGTACAATTATAGAGCAAGTTGAGGCGATCGGATTTGCAGCACCTGCGATCGCGGTAATCGGAAATGTTGTCAATTTGCACTCGATATTGTCTGGCTGTCGGCCAGTTTCTCAGACTGTAGAATAAGCGGGAAAATTGGGTCAGAACCGATATAATTTCGATCGCTTTGATTTCGCTCCCTCTAAGGTGCCTCGCCAGCGGGGACAATCGCACCCTTAATGTCATTCCGATGTCATTCCAGGACGCATAAATGACATATTTACAGCATATTCTATGTAGATGTAGATCGCGATCAACCGGGTTTCGAGCAACAGAATCAGTAAGGATGCGAGAACTGTAAAGAAACCCGGTTTCTGAGGTGTATTTTATAAACCTGGAATACGCTGTATAATCCGTGATTTTAGTTTAGCGAATGTCTATTCCAGCCTCACTTGGGCCCCCCACAAATCTTGCGGGAGAAATACTCTGTCGGTGGGTAGGGGAGCAACTGGGGCCGTGAGGGTAAATTGACCCGCTTCAATTTGCTGCTTCAATTCCAATGCTACTTGCCGGGAGAGAAACATACTCGCAAGGGGGGCGGCCCGCACTGGTTTGCCCTCGATGAGGATGCGGCCAGTCTTTAATTGAGCGTAACTAACTAAACCGAAGGTGGGACGAACGCGCCGGGGGATAGAGAAATCTACCACCGGCGCTACTATTTTTTTGTCTGATACTGCACAGTGGGCGACGACGGTTTCGTTTAAGACTGGAAACGGGATGCCGACTCCCAGCATCAGGGATGGGCCGTAGTTTTTGAAGTAGCAGCCGCGCACCCATTTGGAGTTCATCTGTTTGGCGTCGCCGATTAGTGCAAGGGTGGCGGCCGGGCCGATGGGGGTGCGGTTGGGCTGGCGTTTTTGCAGGGGGAAGTGCTGGGTTCCTTCCCAGGTGATGTAGCCGGTGGCGCCTCCTAGGAAGATGCGGGTGCCGATGCCGATGGTTTCGAGGTCGGGGTCGTTGAGCAGGGGAGACATGGCTCCAAGGTTCGAGTAGACGGCGTTGCCGAGGTTTGGTTGCAGGGGGCCGAGGTAGGTGAACAGCGGGCGATCGCCTCCATTGACGCCAACAATAAAGTTTTGATATGCGTTCCGGGGATTGAATAGATAAAACTGGTTGATTGTATCGCGGGTAATCGTGGTTTCAAAGGAGGCGCGGGGGTAGCAGTCTGTTACTTGCCCCAAGGCTCGCAACTGCACGGGTTTGCCGGCAATCAGGTCTTCGATGACGTGTCCGCCGCCCCGTTCGCGGGATTCTTCGCCGTCTTCGGCTACTTGGGTGGCTCCCAGGTACAGGTCTACTGCCCCGAAGCCGGAGTAGGCTAAAACGCCGTCCAGCCAGCATTGGCGGATTTTTATCGGCGGATCGGTATGGCCGAGGTTGATGATTGCACCGGAGGATTCCATCGGCTCGAATGTGCCTGCGGTAATCACATCGACTTCTTTGGCTGCTTGGGTAATGCTGGTTTCTTGAACTCTAGTTTTGAGTTCTTCGATTGTCCACACTGTGGCTTTGCCCTGGCTGATTTTATCGTTGATTTCGTCGATCGATCTCATATATTTTAGATTTTAGATTTTGGATTTTAGATTTTGAATTGATTGATTTTGGAGTAATTTTGATTTTGGATTGACTTTGGATTGATGGAATGTCGATCGAGCGAATGCTGTTTGGGCGATCGACCTCGGTTTGATAACACAGCAAAATGCTATAACAGATATCAGGATTATATTATAAATAAAATAAAGATCGATCGCCATGAATCAAGCGATATTAAAACCAGTCACCTTCGATGAATTTATTGACTGGTATCCTGAAAATTCGGTAAACCGTTACGAACTGCACAATGGAACTGGATGCGATCGTTTTGGACAGGTAAGGGACGGACAGCGAACCGAGATGGAAAAAGGAATCTATCATTACAATGGGTAGTTCTGCCCGGCTAATTGTCGAAGTTGTTAGTACCAATTGGCGGGATGATTATGGCTATAAATTGGTTGACTACGAAGCTTTGGGCATTTCTGAATAATGGATTGCGGACTATTTGGGACTTGGCGGGCTACGCTATATTGGCAACCCCAAACAACCTACTTTTTCTGTTCACCATTTAGTTGACGGTGAGTATCAAGTCAGTCAGTTTCGGGGTAGTAAGAGGGTTTTGTCGCCCACAGTTGGGCAGTTAAATTTGACGGTTAAACAGATTTTTAGCGTCGGCAGAGATACGGTAGAAAATGCGAGGCTTGAAGATAGTTAGTTGAGGGTATTTGTACCACATTTTTTCTCAGTTTGTAGTGAATACTTCTGTCCTATAACTGGGAATGAAGCAGGACAGAAGTCATTATGAACCTTAACTATTGATTTTCAGGATCCTCATTTTCAGCCGGATCGGGGATGTCTGGTTTCTGTTCTGGTAAATATTTTTCTGGCAGGCTTTCGGCGACTCCTAGAGATTCATGTTTTTCATGGATAGCAGAATCGATTGCTGCTAAGGTTTTAGGGCTGGCACTCCACTGGTTTAGAATATCTTTAATTAGGGCTTCCCTAATCCAAACTTGAGCTACAACGGTGAGGGGGAGAGCTAGCAATAAGCCTAAAAATCCAAAGAAGGTCGCGAAGAATACTTGAGCTATTAATGTTACTGCTGGCAGCAGTGATACTTGCTGTGCCATGACGTAGGGGGTGAGGACGTTGCTTTCAAACTGTTGAATTAGAAAGTAAAGGATTAGGACAAAACCTGATTGTAAGGGAGAATCTAAAAGTGCGATCGTCATTGGCGGAATGACGCTTAGGGTGGGGCCTATATTGGGAATTAGGTTAAGAAATCCTGCTACTACAGCGTGAGCTAGCGGTAGGGGGACTTGCAAGACCGACAAACCAATTAAGCTCAAAAAAGCAATCACACTCATGCTAATGAGAGCGCCGATGACCCATCGGCCGAGAGCTATTTCGCATTCATCTAAGATGCCATCGACTCGTCGTCGATAAAAAGAGGGAAATAGTTGGATGAATGCTTGGCGGTAAGATAGAGGTTCTGCTAATGTCATCAAGGTCAAAGCTATGACTAGCAAAAAGCTGAGAATAACGCCTAATGTGTTGCCGACAAAGGCTCCTGCACCGCCGACGAGTTGGTTGAATAAAGGTTGCAGTTGTTGCATGATGTCGTTAACATCAAGATTGGGCAGCCGCTGACCAAATTGTCCTGAAAAGCTACCCTCAAATTGATCAATCCACTGATTTAATCTTTCTATTCCTTGAGGGGCTCTTTGGGTAAGTTGTTGAAACTGTTGGGTAAAGGGCGGTACAATTATCAGGAATAAGCCTACGAATACGAGGATGAGGAAGCTAACTGATAAGAGTACAGCGATCGATCTTTTGAGTCCGAATTTTTGCAAGTAGCGTGCTAGTTTGTTTAAGGCGGTGGCTAAGACGACGGCGGCAAACAGCAACAGTAGGGCCTGCCTGATTTGCCACAGGATGTAACAAGATGCGATGAGGGCTAATAAGCCCATCCACTGTCCTAGCTTCATTAGATTTTAGATTTTAGATTTTAGATTTTAGATTGAGGAATAGGGTATTGGGAATTGCTGCTTGGTAATTGTTCAGCAGCCCAGAAGCGATGAATCGCATCTCTATAAGATACCTTAGATGCGGGCGATCGCATCTTTAATCAGATACCCCTACTCGGACATCAGTATAAGCAGCCTCCTCAATTCCCTTTTGCGAACACCTGCTGCGCTGTCAGCTTCAATTCTGGGAAAGTTGGGGACTCAATACCCTCGCCGCCTTTGAACAGTTTGACTTGGTATTCCCCGTCAATTAGTTGGTAAACCGAAAAAGTAGGTTGTTTGGGGTTGCCAATAAACCGTCGGCCGCCCAATCCTAGATAGTCTATAATCCAATATTCTTGAATACCCATTGACTCATATGCCTCAAGCTTTAGGGCATATGAGTCACCCCAATTAGTGCTAGTTACCTCGACGATTAGGGGGACTGATGAACCCATTGTGATAATTGATGATTTCTCCCATCGCGGCTCGTTTCCAATGGTTTGTTCGTTAAGTACAATAATATCTGGTTCATATCCCGATTCCTCGCGCATGGGTTTGATGACGCATTCTTTGGGGATGAAGTAGGGCAAATTGAGACGCTCAATCTCTATTCCGACTTTCAGTGCGGTAAAATCGGCCACTTTAGAATGTTTACCTGTTGCTTTTGGTCTCTCAACAATTTCTCCATTGTGTAATTCGTAGCGGTGTTCTGAATTTTTAGGATACCAGTTAATGAATTCATCGAATGTTACTAATTCAGGTATGCTTTGAATCATGGTGAGTGCCTCAACTTTGGTTTTGATGGTTGTGCTGGGCCGGAATTGATAGGGGAGATGGACTTGTTGTTAGTATCTTCTTAAGATTAAAAGTGGTGCCAGTCTTCTGTAGAGATAATTCAGCGCTAGCCCAAAAATAAATTAAATTTTTAATAAAACACTTATTTAAGTCTTTCTAGAACAATTTGTTTATAAAAAACCTCTAACGCAGTCACGCAAACTTTATCGTCAAACACAGCATCTTGTCGCTGACTCATGCGTTGTGCAATGTCTCGCCGCCACTGTGAGTCTAGACCTAACTTGACACCAATTTGAATATATTCCTCTTCGTTTTGGGCAATTGTGTCTGTTACTCCCAGCATTTTTAGAAAGCTATAAGCGTGAAGTCCCCGCATAAATTCTCCCGGACAGGTGACTATGGGTAAATTGCAAGCGATCGCCTCTAAAGATGTATTTCCCCCCGACCAAGTAAAAGTATCTAAGAAAACATCGGAAAGAAAGTTAATTGCTATGTACTCTTGTCGAGTTGGAATTGCTCGAAATAGACAGTAATCTTCGCTGTCAAGATTAACACCAGCAAAAGCACGCTTGAGCCGTTCCTGCAGCAGTTCGCCGCGAGGAAATATAAACTGAGCTTGCGGAACGCGGCGGGCAATTTCTGCTAAAATGAAATCATATTGCGGTAAGTATTTGAAAGGGGCTTGGCAGCATAAATAAATTACTGCATCTTCTCTGAGGTCAAAATCTAAGCGACTGTGGTTTAATTTACCGACGGTTGGTTTTGGGTAGGCAACGCCAATATTCGGCAACTTAATTAAGGTTTCTGAGTAGTGCAATTGTGCATTTTCCGGTTCCATCAATTCACTAGAAATAAAATAATCAATCGTCGGTAAACCAGAGGTGACAGGATGTCCCCACGCCGAACATTGCACGGGGGCAAGGCGCAAAGCTGCTATTTGTATAGTTGGTGCGTCCATGCCGATTTCTGGGAAGACCAAGATATGCAATTTGTCATCAATAATTTGTTGACATACGGCTTCTAGGTTGTGAGGAATGTGGTGAAATCGATCGCTGTATTGGCGAAATTGTTCTGTAATTGGGTCGGGATCGTTACCCGTGTAGTAACAGTAAATTTCAAATTCTTTATGGTTGCAATAACGCAACCAGCCAGTTAACCATAAAGTGCCACTGTAAGAATGCAAATAACTAGAAATATAACCGACTCTAATTTTGCCATTTTCCAGCAGTGGAGGCATTGATTGTGGTTGCACCCACTGCGGATAGTTAGCGGCCATAACTTGATGGACTAAATTAGCATACTTTGATTGCGATTCCACAACATTGTGAGCCTGATATGCTAGGTAAAAATTAGTGAAACTACTAAAACCCCGCAAAGCATTAATTTTGTCTTCTGGAGTTTTTAGGGAGGTTTGCTGAATTAATTTTTCTAATTTGAGGACAAATCTTTCCCTGTAAAATTTGATTTCATCTGATGTGTTATAAACAATCGGCAAGGTTAAGTGTTTAAAGAGTTGAAAAACATATTCATTCGGCAGTATTTTCGTTGCTATTTCTGCACTTGATATAGCTTCTTGAGTGCGTCCGTTTTGCTGGAAAATTTTGATGATTTGAAAGTGCAGTTGTCCTGCTGTTGGGTAATGGTGGATGCCTGATTCAATAATCACGATCGCTTCTTCGATTCTGTTGAGGTTTATTAAACACTCGCTTAAGTTACCATACAGTTCTATATCTCCTATCTGGGATACTAAAAACCTTTGATAGTGCTTAATGGCAGCTTCGTATCTTCCTTGACGATAGAGTTTGTTGCCGAATTCTGTCAACGCTAATGCTTGGGAATCAACAGTTATATCGCTAAGTTGTTCCTGTTCCACTACTGGAATTTCTGCGTTTCCAGACTCTGCTATTGCTTGGTGATTTTCCGCATTCAACTTAATTCGATATTGAATCTGTGGCAAAATATCCTGCCACTGGCTTCGATTGAGGTTTTCCAATAAAATAATTTCTGGTTCGCAGCTAGTATCTAAATCTTCTTCCATGAAAAGATTCATCACAATCGCTGATAAAATTAAATTGGCATCTAACTCTGATTTTTCTAAAGGTTCGCTCACATCTATTAAAAGAGTTAGAAAATCGCTATCGCGATGACTTACCAGACTCTTAATAATTAGTTCTAACTCTAAATAAAGAGATTCTTCTGGTTGGTTCCAATCAGGAAAAATCAGCAAATTTAAGGGTTTCAGATTTAAGGTGGCTACATCCATGTGATTGTCTGTCTCATCTATATTGCTGGGCATTGAGGGGTTTTGGTGTGAGTGTTCGATCGCCCCTAGCTTAATTTAACTCGTCTTTGGGCGCGATCGCCCTCCATCCCCTATCTTGGCTGTTGGCGCGATCGCCAGCCGAGGATGGCAGCCATGATGATACTGGGGGTAAAGACGGCGATCAGGGCGTTGAGGTCGGTAGACGGGATCGATAAGCTAGGCCCTGCGTACTTGATGGCCAGGGAAAGTGCGGCGGAGAGGGAGAATACTTTGAGGATGGGGCTGATGTTGGTGTTCATGGAGGTGGTCGTTGGTTGGGCGCTCGGTTTTCAGACTATTATTGCAAGTATGTGTTGCGTGTGGGTGGGCGATCGGCTATTTTCTGAGATACTAAGGTAATTTGCCAGCGTTGAGTGTAATTGAAAATGGATCACCAAAATTTAGAGTTAATAGAAAACATTCGCCAGCAATTTGACAATACTCCTTTTCCCAGAATCCCCCTAGAACAATCTCCCCAAGACAACAGTGAATTCCTCTACCTTCATAATCTTGTCACTGCTTACTACTTCAGAAATAGAAGAGTTATTAATACAGAAGGTAAAGTTATCCTAGATGCGGGATGCGGCACGGGTTATAAATCCTTGGTTTTAGCTATAGCCAATCCGGGAGCGAAAATAGTAGGCATCGATTTATCCGAAGAATCTGTGAGACTAGCTGAGCAACGTTTACAGTATCATGGCGTTGCTAATGCAAAGTTTTATGCTTTGAAAATAGAAGAATTACCCAGTTTAGGCTTACAGTTTGACTATATCAATGCTGACGAAGTTCTGTATCTCTTGCCCGACGCTGTTGCTGGATTGCAAGCAATGAAATCGGTTCTGTCTCCAGACGGAATTATCCGCACCAACCTTCACAGTTCAAATGGTAGAGCTGGAGTATTTCGCGCTCAAGCTGCTTTTAAAGCAATGGGATTAATGAATGGATCTCCGGGAGAATTGGAGATAGAAATAGTCCGGGAAACAATGGAAGCATTACAAGATGAAGTAGGGCTTAAGGCATTCACCTGGAATTCCGAGCGCGCGCAGGATGAGGGATGGATTATGGCTAACTATTTATTGGTGGGTGATAAAGGTTGTAGCATTCCTGAAGTGTTTGGAATGTTGAGAGGTGCTGATTTAGAGTTTATCAGTATGGTGGCTTGGCGCAGGTGGGAGTTAATGGATTTGTTCAAAGATCCAGATGATTTGCCTCCGTTTTTGGCGATGAGTCTGCCAGAAGCTTCTTTGGAAGAGCGGCTGCATTTATTTGACTTGTTACATCCCCTGCACCGTTTGTTTGATTTCTGGTGCGGCAATCCCGATCGAACTCAGGCTTTTGTGCCAGTTGCGGAATGGACTCAGGCCCAATGGCGGGAAGCACGGGTACACCTGCACCCTCAACTGAGGACTTCCCAGATTAGGGAAGACTTGAGTAATTGCATTGACAGCCAGACGGCGTTTGAGATTAGCCGTTATATTATTGTGCCAACTCTAGCGCCGGTGGCGATCGACAGTACAATGGCCGCTTGTTTGCTACCTCTTTGGGAGGGACCGCAGTCTGTGGTGTCGCTCATGCAGCAGTGGCTCCAAATCCGCTCGCAGATCGGTTTTAACCTAGAGTCTGTTAGTGATGAGACTGTCTTTGAGGAAGTCAAGGAACTGTTGATTAGGCTGGAAGTCTTTCTGTATCTACTTTTGGAGCCTTAGAGCCAGGAGGTGAAAAAAAAATAGTTTGGGGTGATATTAAAGCGCCGATAACTGGGTAAGTTACATATAAGAGTTAGAAATCGAGCATCCCACCCCTCACGGAGAAAAGACTTATGAAGACTGAATTTAAAGCCAAGTTCCTGCAACACATCAACAAAAGAAGACAGGATCAAGGTTTCACCCTGATTGAACTGCTGGTTGTTATCATCATTATCGGTATTCTTTCCGCTATCGCCTTGCCCGCCTTCCTCAGCCAAGCTAATAAAGCCAAGCAGACAGAAGCTAAGCAGTATGTCGCTTCAATTAATAAGGGTCAGCAGGCTTATTACGCAGAGAATCCAAGCTTTGGGACTAGCGTTGCAGTTTTGGGTCTGGGTCTCAAAACTCAAACCACTAACTATCTCTACACTTTAACAGGTACGACAAATGCTGCTACCTCCCTGGCAACCCCCGTTGGTGCGACTCTCAAAGGATATGCAGGGGGAGTCGGGTTGATTGCTGCAGGTGAGGCAAACACCACGCAAAGCATACTTTGTGAGACTACTGGTTTTGGTGCTCCAACAGTACCTACTTTGACTGGGGTGACTGAGGTAACTTGTGGTGCGGCAAACATGACACAAGTTACCAAGTAATTGCTAAGTCTAACAAGTATGGCTGATTAACGGGAGCGGGTAGAACTTTATGTACTACCTGCTCTTATTTATTGTGTAAAAACTGTTTTAAACTTATTGGTCTATGGTTTCTAGTGATTTATCGACTGTAGGATCTGATTGGCAGGAAAAAACTGATCAATTGCTGCTTCAAGGAAATTACGTTCAGGCTGCAAAGCTTTATGAACAGGCAATTGAAGATGAACCAAGTGTCAAATCCCACTACTGGCAGTTAGGATTGATGTTGCTATTGCAAGGACAAGAGGTAGAAGCTCAGACTACCTGGCTGTTGGGAGTGGCGGAGGGAGAATCTGAAGAAATAGAGTGTTGGACTGAGGAATTAATAGAAGTTCTGCAAACCGAGGCGGATAGACAGCGGGATCTGGGTAACTATGCGGTGGCTTGGGCAATTCGGCAGCATATCAGGGAAATTAATCCTACAGATATCAACAACCTGTTGCATTTGATCGGGCTGTCCACCATGCTTGAGACTTATACAGGAGAGGAATTCGTAGATATAGGCGTTATTGAGCTACTAAAGTCAGAACAAGCGAATGTGGTAGACTTTGAGCTATTGATGCAAGTATTGAAGAATGTTTTAGACAGGGCTCCTTTTTATCCGTCATCCTTTGACTTAACGGAAGCTTGTACAGCCCATGTCAAAGACCCCCTGACTTTTTTGAGCCTTTTAATACCCTTTGTTTATAAGATTTCTTACTCGGCAAAGCAAGCTGAGTTAGCAGCACGCTTCACTGAGTTAGCCTTGCGTGTATCTCCTCAACATCCAGAATTACTGGCTACTTTGTCTTCTTTCTATCAAGATATTAGCGAGTATACTAAAGGAATAGAAACTGCTAAGTTTTGCTATTCAGTTATGGAAGACTTAGCAAGTAAAGTTTATGCTAATTTCCTGCTCGTGCGCGGTTTGCTCGGAGCGGGCGGCTATTGGGATGAATTTTGTTTAGCCTTGGAAACGCAGAAATCCCTGTTAGCCTCCTTGATAGAGGAGCAACCGACCTCCCTGATTCAGTGTACTAATGTTCGTTTATTTATTTGTGTGTTCTTTTTCCCATACTTTCAGGATATCCCACAGGAAAATATACGAATTCGCCGTCAATTAGCTCAGTTGGCTCAGTTAAATGTTGAAAATTATGCAAAGGAGAAAGTGGAGAAATTTCGCCAGCGGCGATTGCCCCTTATCAAGATTGATCCTCCTAGTAAACGTTTGAAGATTGGATATCTGTCTCATTGCTTACGCAGCCATTCTGTGGGATGGCTTGCCCGGTGGGTGTTTGAGTACCGTGATCGAGATAGCTTTGAAGTAAATGCTTACATGCTTGGCTCTGAAATGAGTCACGATAAGCTAGAAGATTGGTACATTAGCAAAGTTGACAAAGCTTATAAACTAGGATTAGATAGTCACGACACTGCTGAGAAAATTTACGAAGATGAAATAGATATTTTAGTCGATCTCGATAGTATAACGCTGAGTAATTCTTGTGAAATTATGGCCCTTAAACCAGCACCAATTCAAGTAACTTGGCTAGGGTGGGATGCTTCGAGTGTGCCAACTATTGATTACTATATTGCCGATCCTTACGTCTTGCCAGAGTCGGCTCAGGAATACTATACGGAAAAAATCTGGCGTTTGCCTCAAACTTACATAGCAGTGGATGGTTTTGAAGTTGGGGTGCCAACCCTCCGGCGCGATAGTTTGGATATCGGCAGTGATGCTGTGATTTATCTTAGCGCTCAGAGGGGATATAAGTATCATCCTGATACAGCACGGCTGCAAATGCAAATTATTAAAGCTGTACCGAATAGTTACTTTTTAATTAAAGGTATGGCGGATCAACAATCAATCAAAAAGTTTTTTGTCGAAGTTGCAGAATCAGAAGGAGTGGGAGCTGATCGCCTGCGATTTTTAGCATTGACAGGATCGGAGACCGAACACCGAGCTAATTTGGGCATTGCTGATGTGGTACTCGATACCTATCCCTATAATGGAGCTACAACAACTATGGAAACGCTGTGGATGGGCGTTCCTTTAGTGACGCGAGTGGGAGAGCAGTTTGCGGCCCGCAACAGCTACACGATGATGATGAATGCTGGTATTTCCGAAGGGATTGCTTGGACTGATGAAGAGTATGTCGAGTGGGGGATTCGCTTAGGGAAAGATCCAGTTTTGCGGCAGCAGATATCTTGGAAACTGCGACAGTCTCGACAAACGGCTCCGTTGTGGAATGGTAAGCAATTTACACGAGAGATGGAGAAAGCATACAAGCAGATGTGGCAAATTTACGTTGAAGCTGGAAATTGATCCATTAGGAATAGCAGAGGGAAAAATTACTATGACGAACAATGAAATTCCTAGAAGTTCAATGTTTGGGTCATTATGGAATGCAAAGCAGTTGGGTTTTGAACCGGAAACAGTTATTGACGTAGGTGCTGGATTAGGCACATTTGAAATTTATGAAGCTTTTCCCAAATCAAAATATCTCCTGATCGAACCCATAGCAGAAAACGAACCATATCTCAAAAAAATTTGTCAATATCTTGAAAGAGCCGACTATATAATTGCTGCTGCTTCCAAAGAAGCAGGGCTTGTACCTCTTCAAGTGAATTTGAGTAACTTTATCCACTCTTACATCTCAGAGGAGGGCGAGGCTAGCTCAGAAACTTTTGAACTCAGGACAATCCCGGCCGTTACTCTGGATGAAATTTGTAGAACTCGCCAGTTAGAAGGGCCGTATTTAATCAAAGTTGATGTAGATGGTAGAGAACTGAATGTCCTAGCAGGTGCTACTCAAATTCTGCAAAATACAGAGTTGGTAATTGTAGAAGTTACTTTATATGTATTAGCTAGATTTGATAAGATGTGCGCTGTGATCAAGTTTATGAAAGACCAAGGTTTTGTAGCCTACGATATTGTCGATTTTCAGTATCGACTTTCAGACGCAGCTTTATTTCAAGTTGATATGGTTTTTGTCAAAGAATCAGGTCAGTTTACACAAGAATCCCGTTATCTAGTAGGAAAGGAGCAGGAAGAAATATTGAGGACGCATTTGAAAGCGTATCGAGAAAACTTAATGGCACAGGTCGAAAATTTGATGCCATTTGAAGTTTCACAAAAAACTGGATTGATCCAAGCCGAAACTATCCAGCAGCAAGCCTATCAAAACTTCATTCAAGGAGATTACAGTGGAGCTGCCAATCTCTACGAACAAGCTATTGAAGCTGAACCCGATAATAGGTCTTACTATTGGTATTTGGGGTTGGCGTTGCTATTAGACGGACAAGAAATAGAAGCTCAGGCGACATGGCTGATGGGGATGACGGGAGAAGATAGCGAACAAGTCGAGCTCTGGACAAAGGATTTAATCCAGGTCCTGCAAGCAGAAGCGGAGCGACGGGGAAAAGTTGGAGACTATGGAATTACTTGGACAATCCGCCATCATCTACGGGAAATCAGTCCGACAGACATTAATAATCTATTGCATTTGATTAACCTGTCTATTCTGATGGGGAGCTATACAGAAGCTGATCTCGATTCTTTGGGCGTAATCAAGCTTGTGAAGTCGGATCAATCCTCTGAAGTAGATTCTGGCTTATTGCTGCTAGTTGTGAAAAATGTTTTAGAATACAATCTTTTGCACCCACTTTCGAGAGAATTATATGAGCAAGCGGGGACCAGGCTTTTTGGAGCTAGCCCACCGCAGGATACCCTTAAGAGGGAGAACTGATTTCATTACGGGAGTGGCTGATAATTAAGCTGTCTAATTGATGAGTGGGAATGTGTTGGGCTTGTACTCTGGCGATCGCCTCTCTATTCTCATTTTCCAAAACGATCCGACCGTAAAGCCGAGAGATGAGTATTTCCCGCTGCATTTGGCTCAACTGTCCAATCAGTGAAATTTCAGGCCCGTCAGATACATCTAAATCTTGTTCTATCAAAAGATTCATCGCTACGCCAGACAAAGCGAGATTGGCATCTTCCTCAGAAACATTGCTCGTGTCTACCAGCAATGTCATCTTACTTTTGTCTGGGTGATTTGCGATCGCGCCGATCGCATTCGTCAACTCTTGAAATAAAGTATCTTCCGATTGACTCCAGTCTGGGAAAATAATCAGGTTTATTGCTCTTAAGTTCAGGTTGTCGGTCAGAACAGTTGCTTGTTGGGAGCGGAATACTTCTTGAAACAGATTTCCCATTTGAGCCGAGTAAGTACGGCTGTCTAAAAATTTGGGATTACTCTGCATTCGCTGCTCGATCAAATTGCTATTTTGTTGGCGCAATTCACGGTTTGTACCAAGTGCGATCGCCAACTCGATATATGACTCTTCATTTTCCGCAATCAACTCATCAAGTTGCAGTTCTTTCAAAAGCGCCAATCCTACCCTAGACCTAAAAGTGCTGCCTCCCATAGCAACTGTTGGCAGACCAATCGTTAAGGGATCTAGCAGGGATGTTGCACCAGCAAATGGATAAGAATCTAAATAAACATCACCCAGCTTCAAACGTTCTAATACATCAGCGCGGTTCGGCACACAATCAAGAATGATTAACTGCTCTTCGCTCAAACCATACCGGGCAAAACTAGCAGCTAAACGCTTCCCAAAAGCGGCAACTGCGTAATTTGAAGACCAGTTAGGATTAAAGGGATAAAGAACCAGCTTTGAGTTAGGTGTACTAGCAACTATCTTTGTCCAAACTGCTTCTACTTCAGGAGTAATTTTGTAAAAATTAGAACCCGAAATATAAACTACAGCATCCTCAGCAATCCCTAATTTTTCTCTATTAACGCTGATGGTAGCTGTAAGCTGTTCCTCTGTCGCAAAATCATAACAGTGAGCCGACCCATCTAATGTAAGTAGGGTCTCTGTATAATGCTGCTGAGGAGCATTTTCTGGTTCGCTAAATAAGCCTGAAACATAGTAATCTACATGACGCATCCCAGTAGTGATGCAGGAACATACATTAGCAATCTGTATCCGCGCCAGCCGATGCAAAGCCAGCAATGCTATGGAATTAGCGCCTGCTGTAACGTTGGTGGCAATCAGAATAACATCCAGGTCTCCATCCCGAATAGTTTGAACTTGACTCGGCAAATCTTGGGGCAGTAAAACCCTAGCATCAGCGTGACCACCGCAATATCGCTCCAGTCTATGATTGCCTGCCTGTACCGTGTAAAGAATAATTTCAAATAAATCTCTATTTAAGTGCTTGTAAACGGGCAGTGTGGCAAAAGTTTCAGTCTGTGGCTGAAAATGGGCTGCCAAAATTCCTAGACGAATTTTGTTTCTTTCGTGCAACCTCTCAGGAAAATCCCAATCAATTTGGTGTCCACCAATTTTTAAGACAAACTCCAGTATCTCAGCACGCTTTTGACAGATATCTTTCAGATTCTGACTATTAAAGTAAACCGGAATGAAGTTAGCATTTTGATAAAAACTAACAGCCACATCCTGCCACAGTTGTGATTCTTGGTTGCTCAAAATCTTCTCATGGAGGTAATCTACCCATTCTTTGGCATAGTGATAGTAACTGTCTGCTTCTCCAACTTCCTGAAATAAAGCTGGAGGCTCAAACATGAATGTCAGATAGTTATTGAGCAACCATTGGGGAATCCGCAGAATGTCATGCTGCAACGGCAACTGAGCGGCAGGCCGGTACAGCATGGCTACTAACAGATAAGGGATAGCTTTCGGAGCATCAAATCCTCTAGAAAGCTCTGCTGCTACTTCATCCAAAAACCTCTGTTCTGTATCTGTAAGTTGTTCATTTTTAATCCCGCTGTTGAGCAAAATTCGATGCGCTTCTCCTAATTCTCCCAAGTAAGCGCTTTCAAGTTCACCTTCTGCTAAATTCAGCCATAAATCAGCAACTTTTTTCCTACTAAAACGCAAATCTTGTACTGCCGAATTTTCATCGAGATTTTTATGATAGTTTTCACAGGACACTCGAACGGTTGACAATAGAGATTCTGTTGCTCTCTCAGCCCGACTTTCGGTTTGATTTTCTGTTGCCGTTAATTTGATCGAGTCTTCACCTACAGATACATTTTTGTCTACTTTCTCTCTGCTTTTTTGATAAACTGCTTCTTTCTTTTTGAATATCAAAGCAATAAATGTGTATTCTATCCCTTGCCAAATAATAGTCTGCTCTGAACAGCTAGGAATATTTATATCTTCGTTTAAGGAAAATCCATAATCTTGAGCTATGTTAATTAACTCTTGTATATCTGCTTCCGAAAATACTTTCCAGGGCAACCCCAGAGGATTAATTTCCCCAACATCTTGTTTTTCAGCCCAATAATCAGTCGTCAAGAATAGTAATCCATCTTTTTTTAGAATTCTGTTAGCTTCATTAAATAATTCTTTCAAATCTACGCCATGTTCTATTACAGAAATACTAATTGCCACGTCAAAAAAATCACTTTCAAAAGTGGTATCTGTAAGATCCCCCTTATAAAGATTAGCTGGGAAATTTCTACCTCCAGTGAATTCTAGATCAAAATCTATGCCATATAGGTTTGTGAATCCAAGGCTAATCAACAAAACCAGAGTACAACCTGGACTGCATCCAAGATCAACAATTCGAGAATTCCTATTTTCCGAGGCAATAGTTTCGTAAAGTAGGGACAAGTCCCAATTTTTCCGAGTGTCTGAGTGTGTTGGGAGACCTTTGCGCTGTAGGCGGAGAGTTGCGTCGCCGATTTCTTGCCAATTTTTCAGAACTTTAATCATAAAACTCACTTGTTTCCTATTTTCTATTGCTTTGCTAGTCACCAATACATAAATCGCTACTTGGAGGTAGGTTTAGTATTTAATTATTTCAATGTTTGGGAGAGGAAATATCATCCCTATTCCTTTATTCAAAGATTCTTGCTCGCGTTTGATAAATTCTGCTTTAAAGTGCCAAGGTAAGACTAGATAATAATCCGGGTTCATAGCCCTTGACTCCTCTTCACTGATAATGGGAATCTCAGTTCCCAGAGTATAAGCGCCATATTTATCTGGGTTTCTCTCCGCAGCAACATCTATAATTCGATGATCAATTGTTAGAGTCGATAGGGGCATTTCTACCCCTACCTCTCGTTCAGAACGGAACGTGATGCTTTCGCATCATTCCGCT
>NZ_JAUBVF010000135.1:0-2946 GCF_036705685.1 Microcoleus sp. AT3-A2 | reverse complement strand
TACTTGAATGGCTTAATTGGAAATCAGAGACAAGCTGCATGAGTATAATTACTCACTACAAAAGTGACATACTCCCCTTCGTAGGGGGTGTAATTCTTTTGGATGAAGTCTCTAACGTTGACTTCCTTTGTCCAGTTGCCTTCAGTAAAGCCGTGCTATTCTGCTAACATAGCTTGCTTTCACCTCAATCTTTTGTTAGCGATCGATCTTTTCTCCTCCGACCGCTATATCTACTATATATTTAATCTCAATATTTTAAATAGCCTGTTCGCTCTTTCTTACAAAACTTGACTTGCTAATTCGGTGGGAAGAATTAAGATAGATAGTATGCAGAACAACCTCTGGGATTTGTGAGGAAGCTCTGACAAAATGGGATTCCTAACTAACAGTTTGACAACGGAAATGTTGTTTAAGTGCGGGTCGGTCGGAAACCCGCAATGAGATTTTTGGTCGCGAACTGCGAAGACCAGAAGCAGAAAAAGCAGAAAAATAGCAGAAAAATAGCAGAAAAATAGTTCGGATTTGATTCGAGAATAGTTATCGAAAGCAGAGCAATATTAATTGCTGATTAATTGAACTAGGGTGAAAGGGGCAATTATTGTTTCTGCTGGCTTTAAAGAGATTGGTGCGGCTGGGGAGGCTTTAGAACAGCAAGTTATCGCCCAAGCGCGTCTGGGCGGAATGCGGATTATCGGCCCAAATTGCCTCGGCGTGATGAATCCTGTGCTTGGGCTCAATGCTACTTTTGCAGGTACGATCGCCCGTTCGGGTAATGTCGCCTTCATCAGTCAAAGCGGCGCCCTCTGTACTTCGATCCTAGACTGGAGTTTGGGGGAAAATGTCGGTTTTAGCGCTTTTGTGTCGATCGGCTCTATGCTCGATGTCGGTTGGGGCGATCTGATCGAGTATTTCGGAGACGATCCCCATACCCACAGTATCGTTTTGTACATGGAATCTATGGGTGATGCTCGTTCGTTCCTGTCCGCCGCCCGCCCAGTGGCGATCGACAAACCGATCATCATTCTCAAGGTAGGACGTACCGCCGCCGCCGCCGCCGCCGCTTCCCATACGGGAGCTTTGACCGGCAGCGATGACGTGCTTAACGCTGCTTTCCGCCGCTGTGGCGCCTTGCGGGTACATACGATTTCCGATTTGTTCGACATGGCAGAAATTCTGGCCAAGCAACCGCGACCGCAGGGCAACCGCCTATCCATCGTCACCAATGCAGGAGGGCCAGGGGCGATCGCCACTGATGCCTTAATTAGCGACGGCGGTGCGCTGGCAGATTTGGCACCGGAGACGGTGCAGCAGCTTGATGAGTTTTTGCCCCCTCAGTGGAGTCATCACAACCCGATCGATATTTTGGGCGATGCTAGTAGCGATCGTTACGCCAAAACTCTAGAAGTGGTCGCTCCCGATCCCAATAGTGACGGATTGCTGGTCATCCTAACGCCACAAGCGATGACCAATCCCACCCAAACCGCCGAAAAACTCAAGTCTTACAGCAAACTCCGAAAACCCTTATTAGCAAGCTGGATGGGCGGTGTGGAAGTGTCAGCGGGAACGCAAATTCTCAATCAGGCAAATATTCCGACTTTCCCTTATCCCGATACCGCCGTCAGGTTGTTCAACTATATGTGGCGGTACACGTACAACCTGCGCGCTATCTACGAAACGCCTTCTCTCCCCGCTGATTGCGAAATCGAGACTTCCGGGTGTGCGACTGCTGCGAAGATTTTGACTGCCGCCTGCCAAAACAATCGCACTCTATTAACCGAGTACGAATCAAAACACTTGCTGGCAGCTTACGGCATTCCCACCGTAGCGACAGAAATTGCAGCGAGTGCGGCCGAAGCTGTGGAAATTGCCGAGATCCTCGGTTATCCAGTGGTGCTAAAACTCCATTCTGAGACGATTACTCACAAAACCGATGTGGGGGGCGTAAAACTAAATTTAAGCGATGCTAAGGCTGTAATTACTGCCTTTGAGGCGATCGCCCAGCGGGTACGGGCGATCGATCCTGCAGCGTTTCTTGGCGTAACCGTGCAGCCGATGGTGCATTTGGAAGGCTATGAACTAATTTTGGGTAGCAGTATTGACCCACAATTTGGGCCGGTGATGCTGTTTGGTTCCGGCGGACAATTAGTGGAAGTCTTTCAAGATCGATCGCTCGCCCTTCCGCCTTTAAATACCACCCTAGCGCGGCGGATGATGGAGCAAACTCGCATCTATAAAGCTTTGCAAGGAGTGCGCGGTCGATCGGCAATTGACCTGGTACAACTCGAACAGTTATTAGTTCGTTTCAGTCAACTAATTGTAGAGCAACCTCAAATTGCCGAGATTGATATTAATCCACTGTTGGTTTCTCCTGAAGGTGCGATCGCTCTTGATGCCCGTGTTGTTCTCCAAACAACAGAAAACGCCATTTCACCCGCGATTCGCCCCTATCCTACGCAATACGTTCAAACATGGTCAACAAACGGCGATCGTCCCCTCACCATCCGTCCCATTCGCCCAGAAGATGAGCCGCTGATGGTGCTCTTCCACAAAGAACTTTCGGAAGAGAGCGTGTATTTGCGTTACGCTCACATGGTAAAGTTAAAGCACCGCATCGCTCACGAACGTTTGACCCGGATTTGTTTTATTGACTACGATCGGGAAATGGTGTTAGTAGCCGATCGTCAAGACCCGGAAACCTCAGAACACCGGATTTTGGGAGTAGCGCGTCTGAGCAAACTCCACGGCACAAACCAAGCCGAATTTGCCCTGATCGTTAGCGATAGCTATCAGCAGCGCGGTTTGGGAACAGAATTATTGAGGCGGATGCTGGTAATTGGTCAGGAAGAGAAATTAGAGGCGATCGTCGGCTACATTAGACCTCTTGCAAAAAAGATATATGTTATAATTAGAGGTTTTAAATTTAATCCCCTAAAGCTAACTCATAAT
>NZ_JAUBVF010000042.1:31383-53223 GCF_036705685.1 Microcoleus sp. AT3-A2 | reverse complement strand
TAGCATTTTATCCTGTTTATAGCAAGACCAGAGTGAAAATAAGTTAGGAGTTGGGATTCAATCAACTCTCAGCAAAAGTTTTCATTATATCATAAAATTATTTTGCAAGAGGTCTATTTAATACTAATTCTGAAAAAATACCTGTAGGGACACGGCAATGCCGTGTTTTTAATGCGATCGTTGACAATCGAGCCGATAATTGCTATAGCATAATAGAATCAAAAAGTTAATAGCAAAAGTCGGTAAAAATGCCTTATTTAACAGCAGCAAACGACATCACAGCACTCATAGCTAAATTTTCCCAAGCTAAAATCCTGTGGGTGGATACAGAAATAGCCGACTATAAATCCAACCCCAGATTATCTCTGATTCAGGTGTTAGCTGACTCCACAGATTCCACCGGAGATGCCACTTTTATACTAGATGTCTTGGATCAACCTGAATTGGCAAAAGATTTCATCAACCAAATCATGGTCAATCCAGATATAGAAAAAGTCTTGCACAACGCCAGCTATGACATCAGATTTCTCGGCAATGACGACGCTCAAAATGTCACTTGCACATTGAAAATGGCGAGAAAGATTCCAGCTTACATTCTGCCCTTACCTAATCGACAACTCAAAACTTTAATAGAAACACTTTGCGGCATTGCTTATGTAGATAAAACAGAACAAAGCGGCGATTGGGCAAAACGTCCCCTGACCCAGAAGCAGCTAGAATATGCCAAGATGGATGCGGTTTATTTAGCTGGAGTGCATCGCCGCCTGCTAGAAATTCTTGCCCAATGTTACCCCGAACCCGCAGCGGAAAACTTGACAGCATTGGGCGAAAAATATCAGAAAATAGAATCTCAGTGGAAGCCACTAGATTCAGAAATCGCTGAAGTAAAAGAACGATTTAAAGCAGGGATGATGGCCCAAAAGCTCAAAGACAGTCCTTATTTTGAGCTTTCCAGTTCGATAACGATGAAAGTAGATTTTCTCACCCTGGCAAGACTGACGCAAACTGAGGGAATTGAGTTAAATTTTCCGGTAACGCTGACGAAAGAAATTCAAAAACAGTTAGGCGAACTCATCGCCGATCCATCTTTGGAAGTTGAGGAGATTGCTAGTTGGCGCTTGAATTCCAACCTACAGCAGCGGCGAAAATCAACTAAGAAAATTGCGCCGGAACCGGAGAGTGAGGATTTAACAGCATTGGGGGAAAGGTACAAAGAAATTTTGCCTGAATGGAAATTGCTGGATTCAGAAGTTGAGCATTTGAAAGAGCGCATTAAAAAAGCAATGTTGGTGCAAAATCAGGAAAATACTCCCCATTTTAAGTTATCCAGTTCCTCAATTTTAAAGGTAGATTTTGCTAGCTTGGCAAAACTTGCGCTATCTGCAGGAGTTGAGTTAGATTTTATGGTGACGCTGACTCAATACATCCAAAAGCGGTTAGGGGAAGCGATTAACAAAATTGATGTGCAAATTGAGTATATTACCAGTTGGCGGATGACGGCGAAGACTGTGGAAGATGAAGACGAGGAAATTCCGTTTTAAGTCAGGACTAAGGCAAGTGTCACACTTAAATCTACTTGTAAGGATTTAGTAGATTACCTGCCTCCTGCCGACACTCCTCAATATAATTTTTTAAAGTAGCTAGGGAGTTGTCAGATTTTGAATTAAGCCCTGAACCAAAAACACTCTTAATTGCTGTATCACATTCTCGAACAGGAACAATGAAATCTCGAATAGTCTCAAAGCCATCGGCTTTAATATTTCTGAGAACAAGTTGCTCTAAGCACCATAATCTATGATTTAGAGACTCTTTAATGATAGGTAAGTTAACTGTTGCTAAGGCTTTGATGAATCTTTTATCTCCAGTAAAAATCTGAGCAGATTTATCTTTTTGGATAAGTTTGATAGCATGACTTGTGAGAATTGCCTCACCTAGATCGATATTTTCAATATTGGATAATTGAATAAAAATTTCTTGGTCAATATCAGATTCAGATATTTTTGGTAAAGTCTTAGAAAGGTAAAGAACTTGTTTATAATTAATCAAAGGATCTTCGGGTTTTCGACTTTTCCCTCCTTCAAATTTTTTCCAATCGCCTTCAAATTTATATTGTGCCGTCTCTAGGATATTAACTTGCTCAGAACTAGCATCAAATAATTGAAGAGTCTTATCGAATAGCTGGAATGTAGCAAGCTTTTTAATTATGTCATTATCAATGCAATAGATACAACTAGACAAAGCTATTCTCCTAAAATCTGGTCTAAGTAATCAGCATTATCGTCACTTAATTCCTCCCAATTTAGATGCTGCTCTAAAAAATTGTTAATAGTCTTATGTCCTTCTTTAGTAGGATTGATTAAATTTACACATCCCATAGACAATGCAAAATAATTTCTATTATACCAGCCATAATTTAAAGCTAATGCAGATGGATCAATAGTTGAGTCACTTTGAACAAGTTGAATAATTTTATTCTTTAGGTCTTTTGCATTGTTAATTTTTTTCTGGCCGAGGGAGTTATCAAAACTATTGACTAGCAGTTTAACTGCAAACTGATTGCTATCTCTTTCTTCTAGATCATCAGAGTCTTGCTTAATATCATCATCAATCAAAATACCTTCTTTAATATGACCAAGGGCAAGATGGCCCAGTTCATGGGCAAGATCGAATGCTAGACATACTGGTTGTGTCTTACCGCTACTCAAGACAATCACGGGATGCTCGGCTTGCCATTGGATCATGCCTCTAATTTTGCGGGTATTTTGAGGGTAATTCTTAAAATAGACAACAGCGATACCATGTTCCCAACAGTAATCGAGCAAGCTGTATAAAGTGACTTGAGGATGTTTGGCAACGATCTCTGAGCGGACTTGATGAGGGTCATATGGGATGGGTTTAAATTCGAGCTTTATAGCGTCAGCAACAACTTCAGCAACCCGTGAGGCAAGTTGATGAGCCACATCAGGTACATCTACTTTATCCTGTTGATGGTACTTGAATTTGGTGTGGAGTAAGGGCTTAAACTGAGGCTTCTGATTCTCGGCTAAGAGACTCTTGAGGTCTATGTGTAGACGTTGGGCAATATGACCAGCACCCTCTAGGACGGCGACGGGTTTATTGTCTAGTTCTTCATTCCACCAACTGGGCAAACCTTTTTCTTGAACGAAACGTTTTGGGAAACCGATCGCCGAGAGTTTTTTATAGAGAACAGACATTGATAATGTTTGTGTCATTGGCTTGCCCTCCTTATGAGAATTCGCGTAATATCATTGTAACCTAATTCCAGAGAATTTGGCTACTATTTTTTTATACAGCGTTGAGATCTATCCTACCATAGCATAAACTTTCGCAAAATCAACACCAAAGGAAAGTTACGAACCCGAACGATTCCCATCATAGAAAATTTGCGATCGCTCCTTTCGTCTGGGCAACCTAACACTTGTCCCATCTACCTATTTCCTAGTCGCCACCGCTGCGCCTTTGCGGTTAATTTCAATCACCCATATTTAACCAAGGTGGGCAAAAGCCCACCGTAATTCCTACTTCCCTACCGTGAAATACTCATTCTTAGCATACACGCTAATAATGCAGTCGCCCACTTCAAAAAACATCCCCTCTTGCTCATCTTTAGAAAATTGCAAGTTGCCGTATTTAGAATTAATTTCCTCAGCAGTCGCCGCTTTTGCCTCCATTTCATCCGGGATAAGTCCGGTAGAACCGATATAGAAAACCAGCGGTGAAACTTTTTCCCTGTACACTTTTTCAGCATAAGCTTCCAGTCGCTCATTCGCATTAGCTAAAGCAGCGACAAACTCCTCTCGCTTGACATCTTCTCCCTGCCATTTCGCTTGCAAAAGGCGCAGCAAACTATCTGCACCCACTTGGGCTAAAGTAGCGCTAACAATTCCGTTATCCTCCAACCCCAAAAACTCATCGAAAATCAGTTTCATCAAGTCGTCAACTTTGGTGATTTTTGTTCGGGATGACAGCGTTTTGTGGGCGAAGACAACAGGCTCATCTAAGGTGATGTCAAATGTCGGTTTGGCTAGCTTTTCGCCCGTGTTTTTGTGGTAAACTTCATAAAGGCGATCGAGAAATTTGTTCGCAGAGTGTAATTTGCCGAAGTTGAGGATGTTTTTGCTGCCGATGTCGATTTTGTAGCTGACTCGCGAATCTACTGAACCGTTGGCGATCGCACTTTTTAAATCTGTGTATTCCGTCGTCGTCGGAAAATTGATGTAAAGGTTTTTTGACAGATAATGCTGTTTCAATTCTTCCAATTGTTCCGCAGTGTAAGCCTCAGATTCCTCCTTCAAATGAGCCGAGAGAATGCTAGAGAGAATTTTTATTTCTGCGAGTTCCTCAAACACTCCGTCAAGGCTGCAGTAACGCCCGTCAAAAGGCACGAGGGGCAAAGTCTCTAACTTAATATCGTACTCGGAACGGAAGTCAAATTCTTGCACAGGCAAACCGTCTTTTTCAAGGACACCGCATTTTTTCAGCAAATCAAACACTGGTTTACTGCTGATTTTGGTTCGCAGCGACTTAATATTAACTTCGCCGTCGCTGACAATAGTATAATTGTTGAAAGTATTGAGGTCTGTAACTAGAATTCCCGCCACTTCTGCGATTAAAGTTTCATCCTCAACTTTTACCAGCTTAGCTTTTCTGGTAATCAGCATATTGATGGTAGCCGTATTTTGATTGATGGCAAAGGAACCCATTTGCACGTACTCGCCACCATCTAAGAATTCTGTTTTCAGCCAAGGCTTGATAAGGTTGCCGTTTTCGTCTCGCTTTCCTTCAATTCGCTTCAAACCTTTTCGCTGATAATTTTCTTGCAAGTGTTTCAAGTTGATGATGATGCTGTTGCTGTTTTCCTCCAATATCTTGATTAACTCCAGCAGGGAAATTTTCTCGCTGACTTTTACCCGATCGCCAATTTCATGATTTTTCAACACATCAGGCGCAAAAACAGCCTGTTCCAAATCTTCCGTAAACTCCGCTATTTGGGCATTTGTCAAAGCTTTCGCGTGTTTTTCCGTCAAAGTAGCGTCGAAGGTGCTCGCCAGCGCATACTTAGCCGTATTTAAATTGCCGTCAGCGAGGTTAGCTTTCGCAAAAGCAAACACCGACTCATCAGTTTGAGCAACGGGAACATCTAGTTTGTCATACTCATCTTTGGCGACTTTCTGATATTTGTAAAACAGTCCGCGATCGTCTGCTTTCAGCCCGCAGATTTTCAGCGTACTCGGTGAACCGTTGATTTTCTTGCCACTTTTGGAAACAAAAACTTGATAATCATATTCCTTAATTAACGGTTCTTCCAGCGGAGGTGCAACGGAACTGCCTAACAGTTTTGTGCTGTCGTAAAGAGCATCATAAACCATTTTGACTTCGCCAGCGCGGATGCAATTTCCCGATAATGTATTGGCGATTTTGGAGAGAAGTTTGAAGTCAGCACAGGCATAGGAGATAGTGTTAGCAAACACATCCATGTCTTTGAGATCTTCGCAAATTTCCCCTAGTTTTGCAGCTTCGGAATTGGCACTGGGGTCATTTGCATAGCCGTCTGTGTGCAAATTGATCGCTGTCAATTCTCCCGCTTTAACCAGAGATTTAGCGAGTTCCATCGACTGCGATATGCAGGTAGAGCCAGCCGTGTGGATTTTTTGAATTTCTTTGATGTATGGAGAGTCAAACTTCAGCACTTCTTGAATGGGAATTCGCTGGAAATGACAAATTACGTTCCCCTTGTCAGCATAGGAAATCAGGCTGACAATTAGCTGGTAATTGTTGTATTCGTCTAAGGTCAAAAGCTTGATTAGGGTTTCTTTCAGCGGTTTTAAGTCATAATACATTGAGCCGGAACGGTCGATGATAATGATGCTGTGAGCGACGGATTTTTCTGGGATATCGCCTGGTGTTCTTTCTAAATTAATGCGATCGACTAGATAGAATTCCTTTGCGTTTCCGGCAAAATTGTAGAGGGTAAACTTGGTGCGAGTATTGGAGGCTGCTTGGCTGCTGGAACTTTTAACTTGAGATGATTGTTTCGCTTGCCGTGCCATAGTTTTCACCTATGTTGATTTTTTCCTCAACTTAATCATGACACGCGCTTATGTGGATGTCAAGGCCTGTGGGGAAAATTATCTGCGAAGCTGAATAAGCATTAATATTTAGCGCTGCGGTGCAAGGGAAAATTGCGGCGCTAGGCTAAAGCTCAATACAATTCAGTTAAGATCGATCCCCCCTAGCCCCCCTTAAAAAGGGGGGGACAAGAACTTATTCAAAGTCAACCCCTACTCCCCTTCTTAAGGGGGATTTAGGGGGATCTTCGAGGAATAAATATTTTTAACTGAACCGTATTGGGCTAAAGGTGGGCTGTTTTGACAAAAGTAGTGGAGCTGCGTAAGTCGTTTAGTAAATATTTAGTCAATCATGCTTTATTTAGAAAATCCGCTGCTCAAACTTTATCTAAATCTGATCGGATGGGTGACGTTGGGATTTTTTCTCGGCCGCCAGCTACCGAGAAGCTATTCTACATATTTAGCCAAGTTTCTTTTCTTCTTTGGCACCCCATTGAGCATTGTTGCTTTTATCCGCAGCGCCAATTTGTCGGGTTCTATTTGGATGGCGCCGCTGATAGCTTGGGCGGCAATTTTAGCAGGTGGAGGACTCGCTGGGATTTTGATAAATTTCGGTGTCGGTGAGGAACGTTTCAAGACTCTTAATCCGATCGCCCAAAATAGCCGGGAACACACCAGCGCTTGGAGTTTGCCCACTCAAGGCAGCTTCTTATTGGCAGCGATGGTGGGTAATACAGGTTTTTTAGGCATTCCCGTCAGCTTGTCCTTATTAGGGTCGGAACACTTTGCCTGGGCGTTGTTTTACGACTTGCTAGGCACTACCGTGGGAATCAATATACTGGGAGTTGCTATTGCTTCTCACTGCGGTAAAAGCGATCGCCATCAGAGTTGGTTAAGTCCGGTGCGGGCAATTTTTCAGAATCCGGCACTGTGGGCTTTTGGTCTAGGGTTTGTCTCGCGCAGCTTGCCGTTGTCGGCACAAATCGCAGAATTGTTAACAACAAGTGCTTGGAGTGTAATTACTTTAGCTTTAATTACGATCGGGATGCAGTTGAGCAAGTTGAATTCCTTGCACAACCTCAAACAAGTTGTGGCTTGTCTCGTGATTAAAATGTTGTTAATTCCCTTGGTAATTGGCACGGGATTAACATTTTTGGGGATCGCGGGCGCGCCGCGACTTGTGCTAGTCCTGCAAATGGCGATGCCTCCGGCTTTTGGTACTACATTGCTGGCAGAAGCTTTCAATCTCGATCGCGAATTAGCCGTAACTGCGATCGGCCTCGGCTGCGTTAGTTTATTATTCACTATTCCCCTATGGATGAGGCTATTTAATTTTTAATAAAAAAAATAGGAATTGCTCAGTTTTTAAACTGCCTTATTTCAGTGATCCCCATCACAAATATGGAGCCATATATGTCATCTTGATTTAAAATAATAATCACGGGACTGGGAAACTGTATTGGCTTCTGCTAATGTGGAAATACCTCGCTGAGGACGGGAACAATAAAAGTATGGCAAGTATAAATTTTACATTGAAAGGTTATCAACTTATCGATCGCATTTACTCAGGAACTCGCACCCTAGTTTATCGAGCTTTCCGCACGGGCGACACACAGCCAGTAGCCATCAAAGTCCTGCGGAGTCAGTATCCCAGCTTCAGCGAACTGGTGCAATTTCGCAATCAGTACACGATCGCCAAAAATCTCAACTTGCCCGGAATCATCGAAACCTACAGTTTAGAACCCTACCAAAACAGCTATGCGCTGGTAATGGAAGACTTTGGGGGAATTTCTCTGAACGAATGGATGGAAAAAGGGGAAACTGGGCCGTCTCTGAGCGAGTTTTTGCCAGTGGCGATCGACCTGAGTGATACATTAGATATACTCTACCGCCACCGCATTATTCACAAAGACATTAAACCAGCCAATATTTTAATTAATCCGCATACAAAACAAGTCAAACTCATTGACTTTAGTATTGCATCTTTGCTGCCAAGGGAAACTCAAACCCTGATGAATCCTAACGTGCTGGAAGGGACACTCAGCTATTTGTCTCCCGAACAAACGGGAAGGATGAATCGGGGGATTGACTACCGGACAGACTTTTACTCTTTGGGCGTGACGTTTTACGGATTGCTGGCGGGACAATTGCCGTTTCAATCCAACGATGTGATGGAATTGATCCACTGTCATATTGCCAAGCAACCGCCATCACTGCATGAAATAAATCCCGCAATCCCGCCCGTCCTTTCGGAGATTGTCAGCAAATTAATGGCAAAGAATGCCGAAGACCGCTATCAGAGTGCGTTGGGACTGAAATTCGATTTAGAATTTTGTTTGAAGCAACTTGAAGAAAACGGTAGGATAGAGAGTTTTACGATCGCGCAGAGGGATGTGGGCGATCGCTTCCTCATACCCGAAAAACTCTACGGCCGCGAAACCGAAGTTGCCGAATTGCTGGCAGCATTCGATCGAGTAGCAGGTTTTTCCCAGCAGCCATCAGAACAGGGTGGAGGCTGTGAGTTAATGTTAGTCGCGGGTTTTTCTGGGATTGGCAAAACTGCAATTGTCAATGAAGTTCACAAACCAATTGCCCGCCAGCGCGGCTATTTCATCAAAGGCAAATTCGACCAATTTAACCGCAACATTCCTTTCTCAGCTTTTGTCCAAGCATTTCGAGATTTAATGGGACAATTGTTGACCGCAAGTGACCAGCAGTTGAAAAATTGGCAAACTCAAATATTGCAAGCACTCGGCGATAACGGACAAGTCATTATTGAAGTAATTCCCGAACTCGAAAGAATTATTGGGCCACAACCGCCCGCACTCGAATTATCAGGAACTGCGGCACAAAATCGGTTTGACTTGCTATTTCAAAATTTTATTCACGTGTTCACCAAACCAGAACATCCCCTGGTGATGTTTTTAGATGACTTGCAGTGGGCTGATTCCGCCTCGCTGCGGTTAATGCAACTGCTGGTTACCGAGTCAGCAAGCGGCTATTTATTAGTAATTGGTGCCTACCGAGATAATGAAGTCTTTGCAGCACATCCCTTGATGCTGACACTGGATGCAATGGCAAAAGCTGGGGCGACGGTGAATACTCTGACGCTGGAACCGTTGAGTTCAGAAAGTCTAAATCATTTGGTTGCTGATACGCTCAATTGCGATCGATCTTGGGCAAGACCTTTGGCTGATTTGGCGGCACAAAAAACCCAAGGAAATCCCTTTTTTGCAACGCAGTTTCTCAAAGCACTGCATCAGGATGGGCTGATTGAGTTTGACCGGGTTGCTGGTTGTTGGCAGTGCGATATTGTGCGAGTTCGGGAGGCAGCGCTGACGGATGATGTGGTCGAGTTTATGGCGTTGCAGTTGCAAAAATTGCCGCCAGGGACTCAGAATGTGTTGAAGTTGGCTGCTTGTGTGGGGAATCAGTTTGATTTGGGGACTTTGGCAGTTGTCTCCCAGCAATTGGAAACGGAAACGGCGGCGGATTTGTGGAAGGCTTTGCAAGAGGGGTTAATTTTGCCTGAAAGTGAAGTCTACAAGTTTTATATGGGGCGAGAAAGACGGGAGGAGGCAGAAAATTCGGAGGTGGTGAATTACAAGTTTTTGCACGATCGCGTTCAGCAAGCCGCCTATTCTTTAATTCCCGAACAAGAGCGATCGCGCGTTCACTATCAGATCGGACAATTGCTGATCCAGCAAATTTCACCCGCAGCTATAGAAGAGCAAATTTTTTCAGTTGTCAATCAGTTGAATTATGGTATTGCGCTGATTGAAGACCAAACAGAACGATCTGAATTGGCACAACTCAACCTCACGGCTTGCCGCAAAGCCAGAGCCGCTACTGCTTATCAAGCTGCTCGCGAGTATGCGGAGATCGGGCTAAATTTGCTTGGAGAGAGCGCTTGGCAACGACAGTACGAGATGACCTTGAACTTGCACGACATAGCAGCAGAAGTGGCTTCACTTTGTGGCGAATTTGACCAGATGGATCGGTGGATTGACACTGTGATTCATCATACCAGAACTCCCCTAGAGCGAGTGAGCGTTTACATCGTCAAAATTCAGGCTTTATCGTCCCAGAACAAGTTTTTAGAAGCAATTGCTATCGGTTTGTTGAGTCTCAAAGAATTAGGAGTTGAATTGCCCGATAGCGCTACATCAGAAGATATTCAGCAAGCAGTGCAGGAAATTAATAGCTCGATCGGCGATCGACCTATTGAAGAGTTATTCGATCTGCCAGCGATGGTGGATGCCCAAAAGCTGGCTACCATGCAAGTGGCGGCAAGTATGGTGTCAGTTTGTTATCTGGTTGGTTCGTCTTTGTTTGCGCTGGTGGCTGCCTTACAGGTAAATTTATCTATCCAATATGGCAACAGTCCAACTTCAGCTTTTAGCTATAGTTCTTATGGGATTATTCTCAACAACTTTCTACAAGATGTGACGGTAGCCGATCAGTTTGGCCGATTAGCTTATCGTCTTGGCAGTAGCGCGGAGGCCAAAAATAGTCGCTCTGCAAGTTGTGTTGTGATCGGACTCTTTTTGTACCATCGCAAATCGCATTTGCGGGAAACCCTCCCCATTCTTCAGGCAGGCTATCAAGCCGGATTAGAAACAGGAAATTTAGAGTTTGTGGGGTTTAATGGGCATGGATTTTGTCTACATTCCTACGGGTGCGGTCAACCTTTGGCAGAACTCGATCCCCAAATTCGGGCATACCGTCAGCAATTACTCGACCTCAACCAACTAACGACGGCAAATTATTGTTCGATTTATTGGGAAACAACGCTGTTTTTATTGGGTAATCCAAACAACTTGGAGATTTCATTTGAACAGGAACGCTATGAGGAGAAGCTGGTTTCTCAGTCGCTTGCCTCTAACGATTTTTACCGACTCTGCGTCTTCTATCTGTACAGGGCAACGTTGAGATTCCTGCTGGAAGACATTGCTGGGGCCGACTTAGATGTCGATCGAGCAAGACAGTATATAGCGGGATGTGCAGGAACTACTTCCGAAGCTGGTTTATATTTCTATGACTCACTCATAGCCCTTGCCACTCCTGAGTCCGAGACGGAGTTAGAAACGCAGCGGCAACGAGTTCAGGAAAATCAAAGGAAGTTGCAGCATTGGGCAGAACACGCCCCCATGAATTATTTGCATAAGTGGCAGTTGGTAGAAGCAGAGAAATACCGAGTTGCCAGACAGAGGGCAGAAGCTATTGAAATGTACGATCGTGCGATTTCTGGAGCGAAAGAAAACGAATTCATCCAAGAAGAAGCTCTTGCTAACGAACTAGCAGCTAAATTCTACCTCGACTGGGGCAAAGAAAAAGTGGCGCAAGCTTATATGCAAGAAGCCTACTACTGTTATGCTCGCTGGGGTGCGAAAGCCAAAATTGATGACTTAGAAAAACGCTATCCCCAACTTTTTGCTCCCATATTGCAAGCAAGAGAAAATCGTTTTGGAATCAGCGAAACTCGCCTCCACACAATCAATAAATCGTCAGTTTTACATCAAACCTGGCACACAACTCTATCTAGCAACAGCAGTATTTACGAAGCCCTCGATTTCGCGACAATTCTCAAAGCCTCCCAAAGTCTATCGAGTGAAATTCAATTAGAAAAATTGCTAGCTGCACTGATGTGTGTGGTGATGGAAAATGCCGGGGCAAAAAAAGCAGTTCTCCTGTTGCTTAAGGATGGGAATCTGGCGATCGAAGCTGTGGCCTCCTTCCATCGAGATGTCATCTCAATATCTGTACCGCTGTCAGCCAGCGACGAGGTTCCCGCTGCTGTGGTCAACTATGTTAAGCGGACTTGGAAAACTGTAGTTTTGGATAATGCAGCAGTACAAAGCGATTTTATTGCCGATCCGTATTTGCTCCAGGAAAAGCCCAAAAGTGTGCTGTGCGCGCCAATTTTAAATCAGGGTAAATTAATCGGCTTGCTATATCTAGAAAATAACTTGACAATTGGTGCATTTACAGAAAATCGCACTGAAGTCATCCAACTTTTGTGCGCCCAAGCGGCTATCTCTCTAGAAAATGCCCGCTTGTACCAACAATCTCAAGCTTATGCACAAGAATTAGAGCGATCGCTCTTTGATTTGCAGCAAGCACAGTTACAGATCGTGCAAAGCGAAAAAATGTCCACATTGGGCAATTTAGTCACAGGAATAGCCCACGAAATTAATAATCCGGTCGGCTTTATTAGCGGCAATATTGAGGAAGCAACCATCACGATTAAAGATGTGATTTCCCACTTAAAATTATATCAAGAAAAACTGCCGAATCCAGGGGAGGAAATTGAAGAAGATGCTGAAGATATTGATTTAGAGTATGCCTTAGAAGATTTGCCAAAGATGCTGTTGTCGATGAAAGTGGGGTGCGATCGCATTCGTGGCATTAGCACCAGCCTCCGCACCTTCTCCAGAGCCGATAAAGACTACAAAGTTCCGTTTAATATCCATGAAGGCATTGATAGTACCATCTTAATTTTGAAACATCGGCTGAAAGCCAACGAGCACCATCCCGCGATCGAAGTCGTCACAGACTACGGCAATCTCCCCCAAATCGAATGCTTTCCCGGTCAACTGAACCAAGTCTTTATGAACCTGCTTGCTAACGCGATCGATGCTCTAGAAGAATCAAACCAAGGACGCAGTTTCGAGGCTCTTAAAACAAATCCATACTGTATCACAGTTCGTACCAGTCAGTCGGACGATCTGCACATCAAAATTCAGATTGCCGATAACGGTGCGGGCATGACAGAAGCCGTAAAAAAACGGATTTTTGACCATCTGTTCACAACGAAGGCAGTAGGAAAAGGTACGGGGTTAGGATTGGCTATCGCCCGCCAGATAGTAGTCGAAACCCACGGCGGAACAATTAATGTGAATTCTACTTTGGGGGGAGGGAGTGAATTTGAGATAGTGTTACCTGTTACTGAATAAAAGTTGACTGTTGACTGTTAACTCATGACGGTTGACTGTTGACTGTTGACTGTTGACTGATGACTGATGACTGTTGACTAATGACTAATGACTAATGACTAATCGGGCATTATACCAGCCCCGATCGCAACTCCGGATACGGACAAAACTTCCAGCGCCCCTTCGCCAGATTGCCAAAATCTCAATTATGCTAACCTAGGCAAGCAGCAATCCCTTGTCACGAAGGCGATTAACATAATTTCAAACAATTTATTTTATTGAGGACCGGTGTATCCCCTATGGCAAACCTGATCGGCACAGACAGCAACGACTTTATTCTAGGAACTCCGCTGGGCGATCGAATTCGCGGCTTAGATGGCGATGACACGGCCCTGGGTGCGGGAGGAGATGACACCCTAGAGGGCGACGCCGGCAACGACCAGCTTCTTGGAGCTGACGGATCAGATTCGCTGCTTGGCGGTGAAGGAAATGACGAACTCATTGGCAACCAAGGCCGCGATTCTGCGAGCGGCGGGAACGGCGACGACTCGATCCGCGGCGGTTTGGGCAACGACATCCTCGAAGGCAACGACGGGATAGACAGCGTGGTGGGAGACGCTGGGGACGACTTAGTTTTTGGCAACGCAGGCTCGGATGTGATTGCCGGCGGTACTGGCAACGACACCCTCACAGGGGCTGACGGCGACGATTCCGTGTTCGGGAATGCTGATGACGACTTTCTCTACGGGGATTTTGGGAACGATTCTCTCAACGGCGGTAGCGGCAGCGATCAAATTTTGGGCGGTGGCGGCAACGATTTCTTTACCGCCGGCGAGGGTGACGACACTGTGTACGGCAATGCCGACAACGATTCGCTTTTGGGAGACGCTGGTAATGACCAGATATTCGGTGGCAAGGATAACGATACAGCTTTTGGCGGCAGCGGTTCCGATACCCTTCGTGGCGATGAAGGCGACGACTCGGTACTCGGAGAAGAAGGTAATGACTTCCTGTTTGGCGGCAAAGCTAATGATGGTCTCGACGGCGGTTTTGGCGATGACTCCTTGGCCGGAGGTATCGGCGACGATACCATTTTGGGCAGTTTCGGCAATGACAATTTATTTGGGGCAGAGGGTAATGATTCTTTAATCGGAGGCGAGGGTTCGGATACTCTGACTGGCGGCAGCGGCAGCGATGTCTTTGGATTGGGAGCCGGGCCTGGCAGCTTGAGTTTAATTACTGATTACAATGACACAGAGGATTTCTTTGGACTGCCGAGCAATTTATCTTTCGCTCAACTGCTAGTTACCCAAGGCAACGGTGCAAATGTCAGGGATACAGTAATTACGACGCTCGACGGCAAGCTTTTAGCAATTTTGATCGACACTCCGGCGGCGCTGATTGAGGCGAATGATTTTATCGCTGTGACTGGGACGGTTACTCCCAGGCCAACCACCATTACCACTACAACTACAACTACAGTTACAAGCACAATTACAGATCCAGCTCAACCTCAAACTTCAACTACAGAATCACTTCCAACTCCGCCTCCAACTCCAACTCCGCCTTCCACGGAAGCACCGACTCCAACTTCCACGGAAGAAGCGACGCCGACTCTCACGGAAGCACCGACTCCGACTCCGACTCCGACTCCGACGCCGACTCCGACGCCGACTCCGACTCCGACTCCGACTCCGACTCCGACTCCGACTCCGACTCCGACTCCCACAGCAGCACCGACTCCGACTCCCACAGCAGCACCGACTCCGACTCCGACGCCAACTGCTGCGAGGATTCCTACTGCCCCGACAGTTAGCGCACCTGATGATTCGCCTCTGGTGTCAATGAGTTCGATCCCTCAGACTCCCAGACTATTGCAAATGCCGGGCCAGACGCCGATATTCCCGACGACGGTGCCCAACCCGCTACCCTTACCTCCTACACCTTTTCCTACACCTTTCTAGTTCTAAGTGCGATCGCGCCGCTGTGTGATGAGTTATGAGTTAATGTAAAACTCACTAAACTCATCACTCAAAACTATTTAACGTCTTGGGGAGTTTCGGCCGAGTCTTCTGACGACTCGGCTGGAGAATCTTCTAGGGGAGATAATTGTTGGCTGTACCCCAAGAGCGATCGAAGTTTCATGCGGTGGATGTAAGGCCAGCCGCCATTGGCTTCAATATTCCTGAGCAGTTTGTAAAGTGCTTGGCGGTTGTCGGGAAAAGACGCTTGAAACAAACCGTCCCGAATTTCCCGGTGCGAAGCTTCCAGCCTCCGCAGCAGGGCCAAAAGCAGCAGACTGTCTCCCTGACAACTTTCGGCTAAAGTCCGAATCGCCTCTGTCAGCGATTGCATTTGAGACTGCAACTTTTCTGACTCTAAATCTTTGCCGTTGTCCATACTGCTGCTTCCTTTGAAATCTACAAGGCCTTTGTCCCCAGCCTTTTGGTCAACCGACTAATCGAGCTAGTCGCGATCGCCATTCGGGGTCATAAGCAAAGTAACTTAAGTAGGTTGACTTAAGCAATATTAATTTGCAGTCCAAGTCAGGAAAAGAGCACCACCCGTCGTACCATGTGTATTGGGCTGCGATCCGAACATGATTGAGAAATCATAAGTTCATGCTTATTTTCACGGCGCACTAGCTTGATTTTTTGAGTCAATGCCAGTCTCAGTGAAGCGAGGGATCAGGATCTAAATGCTACCCTAAGCGCTGGCCTAGCCTGCCGGCGGGCAATTATATTTTGCTCGAACTAGGGCTTTTTCTTAATATAATCCGATGTTGGATATTGAGGTTTGCAATGAAATATCGTGCTTTAATTGTTGCACTTTTAGCTTTTTGCATGAGTGCGCTGGTTGCTTGTTCTTCTGCTCCTGACACGACGGTGGCGACTACCGAGTTGCTCACCTACGACCAGATTAGAGGTACTGGCTTGGCTAATAACTGCCCTAGCTTGGCAGAAACTTCTCGGGGATCGATCCCCATCGAAGCGGGCGCCACCTATAAACTGACTGGTTTGTGTTTGCAGCCCACAACTTATTTTGTCAAGGAAGAACCAGCAAACAAACGCCAAGAAGCGGAATTTGTGCCTGGTAAATTGCTGACCCGGTTCACGTCCAGCATTGACCAAGTTCAAGGTACACTCAATGTCGGTACTGACGGAACTCTGACTTTCACAGAAGAAGACGGCTTGGATTTTCAAGCTATTACGATTCAATTACCGGGCGGAGAGCAAGTACCTTTCTTGTTTACCATTAAACAGCTAGTGGCAAGTTCCGAACCTGGAGTAGTTGCTATCAATACTTCCACCGATTTGAGAGGCGAGTTTAACGTTCCTTCTTACCGCAGCGCAGGCTTTTTAGACCCTAAAGCTCGCGGGGTATCGACTGGCTACGACAATGCTGTAGCGCTTCCGGCTACTGACAATTCCAAACGTGTGCGGGCTAATGTTAAGGTAGCTGACACGCGCACCAAGGCGGGCAAAATTTCTCTCCAAGTTGCTAAAGTCAACAGCGCCACTGGCGAAGTTGGCGGGATTTTTGAGAGCACGCAGCCTTCTGATACTGATTTGGGAGCTAGACCGGCTCTGGACGTGAAAATTCGGGGTTTGTTTTACGCTCGTATTGAGCCTTCTGTATCGTAAAATTGGCTTTCTGGATCGATCGAACTTGAGCAGTTTCTGTCCGTAAAGCTCCGGCTCGCCCTTCATTAGCCAACAGTCTTGAGCAATATAACTTAGGACTGTTGACTAATGACTAAATTTATGATTTAATTGTGGTCATTCGCAAGTTATGAAGTTGAGATTTTTTATTAATTAAAGTTTTGTATTCCAAGCGCTTTCTGCTTATAATATATTTTTCAAAAATCCTGGTTAAATTGGGGATTCGGCCGAAGGCCTTCTACCTGCTAAAAGTCTGCCTTATGCCGAAAACCTTCGGATAATACCGCTAAATCCGTTCACGTTCCGAAAACTCAACTGGTGTGTCCGCTATCACACCCATTAAGTGCTAGGATTACACTACCTAAAAGTGAATTTTTTTAGACTAGATTGGAAACTAGATCTAAAGCAACCTCAGTCCTCTGCTCTACCCACCGTTATGTCACCATGTCTACCACACTGCCGAACGAGCTAAAAAGCGAAAATTTGCAATTGTTGCGCGAGTACCAACTTTCTGGATCCAATGAAATCCGCAATCAGTTAGTTAAACTGAATACTGGACTGGTCAGAAAAGAAGTTTACCACTGGATAAACCAGTGCGGTGAAAGCTACGACGATTTGCTGCAAGTCGGATGTATTGGGTTGATCAGGGCGATCGAGCGGTTTGATATCGCCAAGGGGCACGCTTTTAGTTCCTTTGCAATTCCCTACATTCGGGGCGAAATTCAACACTACTTGCGCGACAAAAGCCCTTCTGTGCGGTTTCCCCGCCACTGGCAGTCCCTGGAACGCAAATCAGTAGCAGCGATCAAGGATTTGCAGGTGCAGTTAAACCGCAAGCCTACGGATGCTGAAGTAGCAGCAGTCCTTGAGGTTTCTGTAGAAGAATGGCAAGAAATTAAGTTGGCCCATCTCAACAGATCGCCTCTGAGTTTGGACGCGCCGATGCAAGATGAAGATGAGGGGGCTACTTGTCTGGGAGAATTGGTGCCCGATAGCAAGTATCGGAGTTTTCAGTTGGCGCAAGAGGATCAAATTCGCGTACAGCAAGCTTTGGCGATGTTGGAACAACGGACTCGCGAGATATTAGAGTTTGTTTTTCTCTACGATTTGACGCAGAAGGAAACCGCTGAACGCTTGGGTATCAGTGCGGTGACTGTTTCTCGGCGAGTTAAGAAGGGGCTGGATTTACTCAAAGAGATTATGACTAAACAGCTTTAGTTATTAGTCAGTTGTTGGTTGTCAGTTGTCAGTTGTTGGTTGTCAGTTGTTAACTGTTAACAGTCAACCGTTAACAGTTAAGAGTTAACAGTTAACAGTCAACCGTTAACAGTTAAGAGTGAACCGTTAACAGTCAACAGTCAACAGTCAACAGACTAATTTTTAGATGCTGCGGACAAATTTATCGAGCCTTTCTACGGCTTTTTTAATTGTGCCTAAATCGGTGGCGTAAGACAAGCGAATATGGTCGTCTGCACCAAACGCAATCCCCGGAATAACTGCTACTTGCTGTTGTTCTAAGAAAGCGTCACAAAATTCCAGAGAATTCATTCCAGTCTTGCTGATGTTGACAAACATATAGAAAGCACCGTCTGGTTTAATACAGCTAATTCCAGGGACAGCATCGAGTAATTCAAATATTACCTGACGCCTTTCGGCAAAAGCTAGACGCATTTTTTCTACAGATTCTTGGCTGCTTTCCAAAGCTGCGATCGCGCCGTACTGTGCAAAGGTACACACATTTGAGGTACTGTGACCTTGAATGGTGCTGGTGGCTTTGATTAATTCGATCGGCCCGGCCAAATAACCGATTCGCCAGCCTGTCATCGAGTAAGCTTTAGCAAAACCGCTGCTGATCAGGGTGCGATCGAAGATTTCTTGGCCTAGGGAACCGATGCTGACGTGTTGGGCGTCGTCATATATAATTTTTTCGTAAATCTCGTCAGCAACGACTAAAATATCTCGATCGACTATCACCTCAGCCAATGCTTTTATTTCCGCCGGAGTATACACCATTCCCGTCGGGTTAGAAGGCGAATTCAGTACAAATAACTTGGTTTTGGGAGTAATCGCTCGACTCAGTTGTTCCGGTGTAATTTTATATCCTGTAGAAGCATCAGTCTGTACAATTACTGGCTTGCCGCTAGCGAGTTTCACCATTTCAGGGTAGCTTAGCCAGTAGGGAGCCGGAATAATTACTTCTTCTCCAGGCTCGATCAGAGCCATCATCAGATTGTAGAGCGAATGCTTGCCACCGTTGGTGACAATGATATTTTCTGGTTGATAGTTGAGATTGTTGTCGGATTGGAGTTTGCGCGCGATCGCAGCCTTTAACTGCGGTTCCCCAGCCACAGGGCCATACTTAGTCTTCCCCGCGTCTAAAGCTTGTTTTGCCGCTGCTTTAATATGTTCGGGCGTATCAAAGTCGGGTTCTCCCGTACTCAAACTACAGACATCAATTCCTTCGGCCTTCATGGCTTTAGCCTTAGCGGCGATCGCCAAGGTTATAGAAGGAGAAACCTCACCCACTCGTGCTGCCAACTTAATCATTGGATTTTAGATATTAGATTTTTGACTTTAGATCATAGGGTGACAAATGTTGATATTCAACCCTGTTGTTAGGGAATTATGACATTTGTTTACATAGTACGTAAAGGATTAAGCAATTAAAGAATAAAAATTAAAGAAGCTCTTAGTTTTAATTTTTATTTTTTAATTTTTAAATTTTGACGTTATTATTGTAGCATTTTTGATGTCTCGTTACCCTCAACGCCGATCTGCAAGCTTATGGATCTCAAATCTCTGATTCGCGACATTCCTGATTTCCCAAAGCCGGGAATTCTGTTTCGAGACATTACAACTTTGCTGCGCGACCCGCAAGGGCTCAGCTACACCATTGACAGCTTAGCGGAAAAATGCTCTGCAATGTCTGTTGACTATGTGGTGGGCATGGAATCGCGGGGCTTCATCTTTGGCGCGCCTTTGGCTTATAAAATGGGAATAGGCTTTATTCCTGTCCGCAAACCAGGGAAACTGCCCGGTGCGGTTCATTTTGCTGAGTACGAATTGGAGTACGGTGTCGATCGACTGGAGATGCACCGAGATGCGATGACATCCGGCAGCCGGGTGCTGATTGTGGACGATTTAATCGCCACTGGCGGAACAGCGGCGGCGACGGCTAAATTGTTAGAACAAGCTGGCTGCGAGCTTGTCGGTTTTGCTTTTATCATTGAATTGCAGGCTTTGGGCGGCAGGCAGAAATTGCCCGATGTGCCGATCGTCACGCTAGTGGAGTATTAGTTAGTTAACTGTTGACAGTTGACTGTTGACAGTTGACTGTTCACAGTTGACTGTTGAGTAAAAACTACTGACAAATAATATCCTTGACCTTTGCATCGGAATTATTTATCTCTCTCTTCTCTTTCTCTGTGTTCTCTGCGTTCTCTTTGGTTAAATCATTCCGATGCAACCGGAATTAATATCATTCACAATTCTTCAAATCTAAAATCTAAAATCTAAAATCGTATGACTTCTATTAAATTGAATCGAAATTGGCGAATGTTGAATTCTCTGTTTGGCAGCGAGACATTTACTTATGTTCTCAAGCGACTGTTGCAGGCACTTTTAACCCTATTTTTGGCATCAATGCTTTGTTTTGCAATTATTGAGCTAGCACCGGGAAATTACTTGGATACTTTGAGCCAAAATCCCAAGATTTCGCCGGAGACACTCAAACAACTCGAACAGCAGTTCGGCTTAGATAAACCAGCTATTGTGCAGTATTGGCGGTGGCTGCAACAAATTGTGACGCGGGGGAATTTTGGCACGAGTTTTGTGTATCAGCGATCCGTAGCTTCGCTGCTGTGGGAACGGGTACCGGCGACGCTATTGATGGCGATCGCATCTTTGATTGTAACTTGGGCGATCGCGATTCCTTTGGGAATTGTCGCGGCCGTCAATCAAAACCGCACAGTCGATCGAGTTCTGCAAGTAGTCAGCTACACCGGACAAGGATTTCCGAGTTTTATCACAGCGTTGCTGCTGCTATTTTTTGCTCAGAATACTTCGCCTCTTTTCCCCATCGGAGGAATGACGAGCATCGACCACGCAGACTTACCTTGGTGGGGTCAAATCCTCGATTACGGCTGGCACTTAATTTTGCCAACTGTCGCCCTCAGCCTTACTGGTTTTGCTGGTTTGCAAAGATTGATGCGCGGACAATTTTTGGACGTGCTGCGTCAAGATTATATCCGAACAGCACGGGCTAAAGGTTTGCCGGACGATCGAGTAATTTACATTCATGCTTTGCGGAATGCTGTTAATCCGTTGATTACGCTATTGGGTTTTGAGTTTGCTAGTTTGTTGAGCGGTGCGTTTATTGCCGAATATTTCTTTAATTGGCCGGGTTTGGGAAAGCTGACTCTGGAAGCCGTGACTAATCAAGATTTGTATTTAGTAATGGCAAGTTTGATGATGGGTGCGACGATGTTGATTGTGGGGAATTTGTTAGCAGATTTGCTCCTGAAAGCTGTCGATCCTCGGATTAAGCTGGAAGATTTGAAATAGTAGACTTCACTCAGCGATCGGATGTCAATTGTCACTCAAATTTTGTCGCCCTCGGAGTGTTTTATGTCAGAAAAAAAACCAAACGAGCCAATGACTTTTAGCCGCTTTGCGGACTGGTGCAGGCATATTGACAGTCTTTCACAAGAGGCAAGGCACACAGTTAAAGTGTTGTTAGAAAAGGCTGGCACTGATGACCCTGAAGCAGCGGAGCAGATACTTTCAAGCATGACAGAACTGATGCTCTCCAAGTATCAAATTACCGATATCAGCTCCCTCGGCTCGCTCACCAATCTGACCACACTGCATCTCGACTGGAATAAAATTACCGATATCAGCTTCCTCGGCTCGCTCACCAATCTGACAACACTGAATCTCACCTGCAATCAAATTACCGACATCAGCTTCCTCGGCTCGCTCACCAATCTGACCACACTGGATCTCACCAGTAATCCAATTAGCGACTTCAGCTTCCTCGGCTCGCTCACCAATCTGACCACACTGTGTCTCTACAACAATCAAATTACCGACTACAGCTTTTTCGGGTCGCTCACGAATCTGACAACACTGGATCTCAGCTACAATCAAATTACC